>CAZDHV010000196.1:0-5980 GCA_964505335.1 uncultured Saprospiraceae bacterium
GGCAAATGCAACAATGACAACTATCATGGCCACAACTATGAAATGGAAGTAAAAGTGGTTGGTGAAGTCAATCCAGAGACTGGCTATCTGATGGACCTTAAAGTCTTAAAAGACATCATCGAAGAACATGTCGAAGAAAAGTTGGATCACAAGAATCTTAATCTCGACGTTCCTGAGCTCAAGGGAATATTCCCCTCAACAGAAAACCTAACCTACTTTATCTGGGATGTGTTACAGAAACAACTCGGCGACCAATATGAGGTTACAGTCCGTCTCTACGAGACTCCTCGAAATTATGCGGAATATCCAGTGAGATAGGTGTGATTTCTAATTAGCTCTTGCTCAATCTTAGAGCCTTGACTAATTTGTCATTATGATTGAATATTCTAACTACGTAGATGCCCTTTTTTAGGTGTGACACATCATACTTATTCATTTCCGTGCGACTATAAGAGAGAACCTCTTTACCAATAATATTATTGATGGTTATCCGTGATATAGTCTGATCATTAGCTGTTAGTGTAAAGTAATCTATAGCTGGGTTAGGATATACAAAAATTTCTTTTTGAATAACGGTCTTAGTTTGCTCCTGCTCTGTACTAAACTGGGCATATGCGCCACCGAAACATGCAGCTGCAATAAGTAAGATCAATCCGTATTTCATCAATTTTCTGATCACGTCTCTAAGATAGTCACTCCTTGAGTAGTTCGTTATTAATTAACTGTTAATAGTAGGACACATATAAAGGTTCATTTTCCTACGGCAAAACACAATAAATAAATAAAAATCAAATATAAGTAATAGTTTTAATTTGTAACGGTCTGTAAATAAGCATTTTAATAAAATCAAGCCTTGCCGAGATAAGTGTTGAATTTTATTAAAAGATAAAAAGTGTCGCAAATATTAAAATTGCATAGCCCTTCCGCAACAGTAGCTGCCTATTCTTGTTAGCTTTACCACAAACGCTAATCGACAACAATATGCACGTAGCCATTATAGGCAACGGCATCAGTGGAATCACTGCTGCACGTTGGCTTAGAAAGCTCGATGACAATACAAAAATCACTGTCATCAGCTCTGAATCCAAGTACTTCTACTCTCGTACTGCCCTCATGTATATGTACATGGGCCATATGACGTTGGAAAACACCCAACCATATGAAGATTGGTTCTGGGAAAAGAATAGAATAGACCTATTACAAGATCACGTAAACTCTATTGATTTTAACAACAAGACTCTAAGCTTAAAAGCCGGAGGGAACTTTGGATATGATAAGCTCATATTAGCCTTGGGTTCTAAGTCAAATAAGTTTGGCTGGCCTGGTCAAGATCTTAACAAGGTAGGTGGGTTGTACCATCTGCAAGATCTAGTTCAGATGGAAAAACACAGCAAGGGCTTAAAACGAGCAGTGATCTGTGGTGGTGGGTTGATCGGAATAGAGATGGCTGAGATGTTCCATTCTCGGCATATAGATGTTACGATGCTAGTTAGAGAAGGTAATTACTGGGACAACGTCCTTCCATCAGAGGAAGCTACAATGATCAGTAACCATATCAAAAGCCGACATATTGATTTGCGACTGGGAGTCAATCTCGGTGAAATCGTAGATGATGGCTCTGGCAACGCCTGTGCTGTCATCGTTAAGGAGTCCGGCGAAAGAATTGATTGTGGATATGTAGGGTTGACGGCAGGAGTTAGTCCTAATGTCGGTTGGTTAAAAGAAACTGAGCTCAACGTCAATCGAGGGATTGTAGTCGACGAGTATCTCCAGACTAACATACCGGATGTCTACGCTATAGGAGATTGCTCTGAGCACTCTAATCCAAGACCTGGAAGGCGACCTATAGAGGCGATATGGTATACAGGAAGAATGATGGGTGAAACCGTAGCTTACAATATATCGGGCAAGCAAGTTGCCTATGATCCCGGCATATGGTTTAACTCTGCAAAATTCATCGATATAGAATATCAAGTGTATGGAGATGTGTTAGCAAGACCTCCAGAACATCATGCCTCTATCATATGGCAAGACAATACAGCCGAGAAAAGTGTACGCATCGTGTATGATAAAAATGATCATACTATAGTTGGCTTTAACCTCTTCGGTGTAAGATATAGACATGAAGTATGCGAGAAATGGTTGGCAGAAAAAACTCCTGTCGAGGAAGTATTGCAAAACCTGGAGCTAGCGCACTTTGATCCAGAATTCTACAAGTCGTACGCAGATGATGTAATCGGCACCTATAATAAAGCTACTGGCAAGAGCCTGAAGCTTAAGAAAATGAGTGGTTTAAATAAGGTTTTAAAATTTCTAAGAGCATAATATCATGAGTCAAGTATATAAAAGTTTATCAATCGCTAATCCTGAGCCTTTAGGATTATCGGCGGGGCAGAAATTATTCTCTGCAATAGGGATTGTTGGATTAGGAATTATAGTCCTGGCGGGTTTTGGGATGAATTTTGCCCCATCATCATCAAGTCTGATCTTATCGATCCTCTTAATGATAGTCGGTATCGTCGGCTATGCATATGTAACCTATAGAACTGAAGCACCGGGCATCAAGAACAATGGTATACAGTTCAGCGGCACCATGTCCAGAGGACTGTTAGGCTGGACACTTGGGATCTTAATGACAGGATTCTATGTCTTATTATACTGGTATCCACATCTACTGGGCAAGGGTGTTGATGGCGCTGCCAATGGTGGTGTTGTGGGTCTATTTGACCCGTTGGCTATGGCTATGAAAGGAACACCTGCGAGTGAATGGTTCGTTTATGGGACGCTGTATACCGTCGCAATAGTCTCATTTGGGGTGCGATTTATATGGAAGTATAGACATAATAGATATCAGATCATTAGGACCTTGAGTGTTATGTTTTTTCAGCTATTCTTGGCATTCCTGATACCAGAACTATTAGAAGGTCTCAATTCGGAGTACAGTGCTAAATGGTTTGATAAGGACTTGAAAAACATGTGGCCATTAGATTATGATCTATTCGATCAATGGCACATTGCTAATATGAGCGCTGCTGGTGCTATGGGTTGGTTCTTTCTGATCTTCAGCTTAGCGATGATTTTCGTTGTGTCACCATTCTTGACTTATAAGTACGGTAAGAGATGGTACTGCAGCTGGGTCTGTGGTTGCGGTGGATTAGCTGAGACTGCTGGAGATCCATGGAGACATCTCTCAGATAAGAGTCTTAATGCATGGAAGGTAGAGCGCTGGATGATTCATAGCGTACTGATATTTTCGATAGTAATGACCGTTGCAGTAGTCTATGGTTATCTCGGTAACGATCCAGATCAATACTATATCACACGTACGATGTTCACTGCGATTGTTATAGGACTTATACTCCTGGTAGGTGGCATCATGTCTTACTTTATCTATAACCGAGGGAATAGATCAGATTTGAAAATGATTAGTTTAGGAATATTCGGCCTAATAGGTATTATATTATTGATCAATTATTTCTCTGGTAGCGGCAATGCATTCTTCCTGTCTAATTACTCATTCAAGAAGTGGTATGGCTTGTTAATCGGAGCTGCATTTTCTGGAGTAGTTGGCGTTGGATTCTATCCATTGATGGGTAGCCGTGTATGGTGCCGATTTGGATGTCCTATGGCAGCCCTGCTTGGAATTCAGCAGAAGTTCTTTTCGAGATTCCGTATTACAACTAACGGCAGTCAGTGTATCAGTTGTGGTAACTGTTCGACCTATTGTGAAATGGGTATCGACGTCAGAGCATATGCACAGAAAGGTCAGGATATCGTAAGAGCATCATGTGTAGGCTGCGGTGTTTGTGCAGCGGTATGCCCTCGTGGAGTACTTAAACTTGAGAACGGAACAGAAGACATCTATGAGAAAGGTATTGACATCAGAAATGATCATGTTAAGTTGGTAGGGTAACTGCCGATCTTAGCTTTTCTCATAAAAAAGAGCACACAGTTTTACGGCTGTGTGCTCTTTTTAGTTACAAACAAAAAAAGTAGACCACCTCAGAGAATCTTACGTCTCATCGGTGATCTACTCTCTCGTTAATTTGGTGATACAGGGAAAGAAATCATATATCTCTAGAGCATGTTGTTCTGGTAATTCTGCTTCTTTGTTTGAACTGTATCACGCGACCAAACTTTCCCAAACTAACACGAACATTTTGTTACTCCGTGAAAATAGAGCAATCAGATTTATATGGTAATCATTATTAAACGAACGGTCGAGTAGAGTATATGAGTGGTATTCATACAAAGCAAGACCTACCTTCGCACAGTGTTCATTGAGAGTAAGAAACCCTCTCGACGTCTTCTAGAAACAGGAACACTAATATCATTATCCATCAATAGAACACCATCATTTTGATATTGTCTGATACGCTTCAGATTTACTAGATAAGACCGGTGCACTTGATAAAATCCTGCATCTCCAATCATTTTGGCAAATTCTCCGAGATTATATGAACTCAATATTGTGCGACCATCATGTATATAGACTTTAGTGTATCCGTCCACTCCTTCACATGAGACGATGTTTTCTATCATCACAAAATCAATTCCAGACGTCGAAGGGATACCTATGCGTCGCTGATGGATATTTTGAACCCTCAGATTTTCCAAGAGCACTTGATATCCTTCATTATTATTCTTCAATGTTACATTTTTCCTTACCCTGCTGAGCACCTGAGCAAGCTCTTCTTCTTCAATTGGTTTTAGTATATATCCTACGGCGGCCATTTTGAGTGCTTCAAGGGCATACTGATCATGACCTGTGACAAAAACCACTGAGAAATCGCCCTTCAGTTGAGCGCTCAACTCAAATCCGCTCATATTTGGCATATGAATATCTAAGAACAACACGTCCACGTCAGAGGTGTCAATTTTGGCCAGTGCCTCTGCTGAATCGTTATATACAGCAATAATCTCAATATCATCGGCTATCTCTTCAATAAGCAGTTTTAACAGCTTGGCTGCTTTCTGTTCATCATCTACAAGTATGGCTCGTATCATTATTTTCCTAGTTGATTCTTGAACTTGACAGTGACATGAGTTCCTGCTCCATTATTGTCGCCATCATATAAGTCTTGATATAGTATATCTATTTTCTCGTCTTTGAAATTGTTGAATATCTGGATGCGTTCCTGAGTGATTGAAGTAGAGAGAGATTTGGGTTTGTTATAACGCCTACTGTTAATCTCTCTGGAGCGCTCTCGGCCCACACCATTGTCGACTATTGAGACATTGATGTTAGTACCTTCCTCTTCAAAAACAAGATTTAGAAGGCCTCCAGTACTTGACCGATGACCCAGACCATGGATGATAGAATTCTCCAATATAGGCTGTAAGATCATAGCAGGAATGGTCACCATATCCACTTCTAGAGACTGGTCTACCTCTATATTATAGTTCCATCTATTTTCAAATCTCACCTTCTCAAGTTCAAGATACAGTTGTAACTGTGCAATCTCATTCTTCAGAGAGACAGTATCATTATGTGAAGCCTCAAGGAACAGCCTCATCAACTTGCCAAACTTAGCAAGGTAATCCTTGGCCAATCGCTTCTCATTGACCTGGATATAATATTGTATTGAATTGAGTGAGTTGAAGACAAAATGTGGGTTAAGTTGAGATCTCAGTGCCTTCATCTTGGTTTCGGCGAGTTCTAATCTTTCAGCATTTCTCTTATTCGCCGCTCGAATGAAGGAGCGAGCTATGAAAAAACTAAGGAATGCCATCAGCAATCCAAGACAAGTCATTCCGAGAATGAGATCAAAATTTCTGTTGATATTAACTGCAGCTACCTTGACTTCCCCTCCTTTATCAAAGGGGTCGTCATAGAATAACTGATAGTTCTTAGCTCCCAGGCCACTCAAGGTAATTTCATGGCCTTCGATCTGTATGTCATCAACACTTGGTTCTACCCTAATGTCTCTTGCTGAGATCCTTGGATACCTTAATAATTCTGTAAATCCGCTAGTAGCCA
>CAZDHV010000197.1:0-5955 GCA_964505335.1 uncultured Saprospiraceae bacterium
GGATGAAAACGAATAAATCCATCCTCATCGATAAACGTGGTTATAAAACTGATCTCATCCATGTGAGCTGCAACCAGGACCTTCTTGTCTTCTTTGCCTTTCTTCAGCGCAATAACGTTACCCATTGCATCAAGAGTCACAGAATCCACGTAGGGTTCAACCTCCTTAATTATTTTCTCTCTAACTCGTTGCTCATAACCTGGTGCTCCAGCTACCTCACAGATCTCTGCTAACAACTTAGTGTCTATCATATCGTCATTCGTTATTTACGGTAAGATTATAATTAATTCATGAATAAGTAGTTCTCAAGTCTGAGTAGTTTAGCCCCTTATCATCGTATAAATATATCCTCTGTCACTTATCAAACAACTTGCGGGAGACACTATCACCTATGGGATAGGACAGATCGTCCCCCGAGTGCTGCATCTAATTGTTCTGACGACCTACTTAACTAATCGGCTCACTCATCGTACAGATTATGCTGCCTATGTTGACTTATATGCCTACACCGCAGTATTGATTGTGTTGTTCTCATACCGCATGGATACTGCCTTGTTTCGATTTGGCAAGAAAAAAGAAGATCTTCCCAAAGTCTATGGCACTGCAATCCTACCCATATTATTAAGTGGATTGGTCATTGTTGTTTTGGGATTTAGCTTTAGCCAACAAATCGCTACTTGGCTCACCTATCCCGACAATGCCTACTACATCAAGTGGTTCAGCCTAATTATAGCTTTTGATGTAGTCAATTTGATTCCCTTTGCGAAGCTTAGACTAGAGAGTCGTGCCAAACTCTTTGTGCTCTATAAGTTAATCAATGTAGTCTTGACTGTCATTCTTGTTTTACTCTTCATTGAGACGGATCTTTTAACTTTTGTTATTCGCCTATTCCCTAATGCCACAAGCGATATAGACTATGTATTCTTGTCTAATCTAATAGCAAGTGCTTTTATCTGTAGTTTACTCTTGATTTTTCATTTTCCGAGACAAGTCAAAGTCGATGTCAAGCTTTGGCGTAAAATGGCTCTGTATGGTGCGCCCCTAGTGATCGTAGGAATCGCTGCAAATATCAATCAGTACTTTGCTGTACCCCTTCAAAAATACTTCCTAGGTGCAGAGACCCTTGCCAACAAGGATCAAGCGGCAGTATATGGTGCTGTACAGAAGATTGCCGCTCTATTAGGGTTGTTTACGACCGCCTTTAACTATGCTGCAGAGCCGTTTTTCTTCCGCAATTCTGATAGGAGCGATGCTCGAGATCTATATGGTCAGATTGCACTCTATTTCGTAATCACAGCGGGCATTACCAGTGTGACCATCTATGGATTGCTGGATATCTTTCAACTTGTCATCGGAGCGCAGTTCCGAGAAAAGCTATACTTGATTCCCATCCTGTTGATGTCGTACATGTTCTTAGGACTCTATTATAATGTGTCCATCTGGTATAAGCTCGCGGATAAGACGATCTATGGGGCCATGATATCCACAGTAGGTACCGTCATCACGGTTGTCGGGAGCGTCATGTTCTTACCAATTTTTGGCGTGACTACATCGGCATGGGTTTCGCTCCTCTGTTATCTGAGCATGGTGCTGCTTGCCTGGACCATCGGCATTAAAAAATATCCTATCAACTATCCTGTCCGACGAATATCTGCCTACCTCTTGGCCACATCAATCGTATTGGCCATCTGTTGGTTGGTACAGACCTATACCAATATTCCTCTCCTGTATGGAGGCCTCATTCTCTTGACTTATTGTGGTATGATCTGGTGGCTTGAAAAGGATCGCCTCACTGTCTTATTGAAAAAGGTCGCTTAGCTAGACTAATAGAAATAAGTGCTCAAGTGGTCGATGATCCTCACTCGATTTTTTAGGCCATAGAATAATAGCGCGACTGCAAGGATGATCAGAAAGGCTCTTATGTTTTTGAATGCGCTCTGGTTCTTCTCGCGTGCAGTTTTAAACTTCTTTCTACCTGTATAGGACATATGATTACTTCAGATTTAAAAAATGTCCCATTGAGTCAGCCTTGGTTTGCAAATAAGATCTATTGACATTGTTTGGCTCTATCTCAAGAGGTATTCGATCAACTACTTCAATGCCGCTGTCATCAAGTTTATTGATCTTATCAGGGTTATTCGTCAGCAGTTTGATCTTGGAGATGTCAAAGCTTCTCAAGATATCTGCGGCTATCGTGTAGTTGCGATAATCTGCCTCAAAACCCAAGACTTTATTGGCCTCAATAGTATCTAAGCCCTGCTCTTGATGGCGATATGCCTTGATCTTATTGATGATTCCAATGCCTCGTCCCTCTTGACGCAGATAGATTAATATTCCCTTCTGTTCATGGATGACCTTCATGCTCTGGAGTAATTGCTCGCCGCAATCGCACTTCTGACTATGAAATATATCACCTGTCAAACATTCACTATGTACTCGAGTAACAACAGCATCGCTTGCGTCCATGTTAGGGTGTCTCAGCGAAAGGTGTGGCATTGGATCGCCATCCTCGTCAGCAAAGGCTGACAATATCAATTCTCCCCATTCTGTGGGTAGTAAGGTCTCGGCTTGGTTTACGATCCGCTTGTTCTCTTTAGACTCCATCATCTAATAGTCTGTAATACGCTCCCAGTAATTTTGGTTCTCTATTTCGTCAATTAATTGAAGATAGTTTTCGTACCGCAAGGTACTTATGTCTCCTGATTCAAGCGCGACCTTAACAGCACATTTCGGCTCGTTACGATGTGTACAGTCGCTGAACTTGCAGTTCTTGGAGTGAATAAATAATTCTCTGAAGTTATGTGCGATATCCATTACCTCGAGATGATTAAAGGCAAGACTTTTAATTCCTGGCGTGTCTATGAGTTCAGTGCGCTCCCCCAGATCAAACATCTCGGCAAAAGTCGTAGTATGCTGACCCTTGCCGCTATAACCGGATATGTCCTGAGTGCGGAGTTCAAGATCAGGAGCAAGCGTATTAATCAAAGACGACTTGCCCACTCCAGATTGCCCAGAGCACAGTGTTCTCTTAGTGGATAAGCTTGCTTGCAGCTCCGTGATGCCTTCTCCACTTATATTACTGGTAGAAATGATCTGATACCCTATGGAAGTATAAACGTCTCGCAGATGCTCGAAGATCATGCGATCCTCTTCTCCCCACAGGTCAGCCTTATTAAATACTACTATGACAGGTATATTATAGGGTTCTGTCATCAAGAGAAACCGATCTATAAATCCTTGTTTCAACTTAGGCTCTACTATGGTGACTACCAGCAAAGCTTGGTCGATGTTCGCGGCCAGCAAGTGCATAAAATGCTTCTTGCGAGGTGATTGCCTTACTACATAGTTTTCTCTGTTCTCTATCTTTTGGATGATTGCATATTCTCCCTCAATCGTATACTGTACCTCGTCACCAACCCCAACAGGATTGGTTAATTTATATCCGTCGAGCTTAAATTTTCCCCTGATCAAACCAAGATGGAAAGAGCCATTAGATTGGTCCTTGATAATGTAGTGCTTGCCTGTGGACTTAGTAATAGTGCCTGTCCTCATGAACTTGATTGTTCAGTCACCGCAGACCTGTTTCTATTATGCTTTGCTAATGTCTCTGACAGCTGCATCAACAAGAGCGGATCCTGTTCTAATGCGTTTCCGATCACAATTAGGTCTGGCGATTCCGCGGCAACTTTTGCTAACTTGTCCACACTGTCTATCCCCCCACCTACTATAAGAGGGATGCTAATCGATGATTTAACTCTAGAGATTAAGTTAGTATCTACACTGTTCAATGCTCCACTGCCTGCCTCAAGATATACACAGCTCATGCCAATCATCTCGGCAGCAAGTGCGGTATTTTCAATCGCCCTTATATCCTTGGCATCCATAGGTCGTGAAGAAGTCATGAGGCTGGTACTGCTCGGTTGGCCGCCATCTATTAATATGTAACCAGCAGAATTAACAGGAAGATGTAGAGCCTTGATCTTTTGGGCATGGGTGATATGCTCCCCAATCACATACTGAAATGAGTCACCAGAAATGATACTAGGCAGTAATATCATTTCTGCCTCTGTTGATAGCTGATTAGCGTGACCTGGAAATAGCACAATCGGTTGTGGACAGGTTTGCCTAATGCGTCTAAGCAAACTATCTATGTCGACGGGAGCCCTAGTACTCCCACCAACAAGTATCACATCTGCATGGCCACTTGCTATCACCTCAATCAAGACCGCAAGCGACTGGAGATGTTGCTTCTCAGGATCAATTAATACAGCAAGACTCGTTTTATCAGGTGCTATGATTTCGGCTATACTCATCACCATCAAAGTTAGCCATTTTATAATGCCAGTATCAGGCCCCAACTAAAAGAGGAGACCCAAATAACATTTGAATCTCCTCTAATCTATAATTATGACTCTCTTTGATTCGGATCTATTTAGATAGATACATTTTTATAAAAGACTTCTCCGAGGATTGATACTTTGATCGTATAGTCCCCTTTGTCGGCTTGGCTGAAATCAATTATTTCATTAATTGACGGCTCTCCCTCATAGGTCTCTGAGTACAACTCTTCACCATTTCGAGTTACTGACAAGGTTGCTTCCTTATTTCGTGACAATAAATTGAAATGCACCTTGTCGTTAGCTTCGGTTACGATAGTAGGCTTATAAATGGGTTTAGATTTCTCTACATGAGTGATTTTAGAATCAGACAGCTGTAAAAATATCTTGTCAATACTCATTTCATCCTCTATAATCATGGTGTAGTCGCCTTTAGTTAAACTACTGAGATCATAACTTTTTACCTCCTGATCTAGAGCATTAATCTTATTGATATAGAGTACTTTGCCTTGTTGATCAATCAACTTACAGGTCGCCTTGTCACCATACATATGGGTGAGATCCAAAATAACCTTCTTCCCCTTTGACTGGACATCAACATTAGCATAAAGACTCGAACTGAAAGAGCTTATGGCGAAACAACATAGAATAGCAGTTAGGATAGTGTTGTTCTTCACGTTAAAAAGTACCTTTTTCATAATGATGATTTTTTAAAAAGATGACGAATAAAAAAATTTAGGCGTCAGATAGTTTGGGTGCTTTTATACGCTTAGATCATTCCTGTACTAATTGAACACAGGACGAAATCTTGATACAAAATTGAGGCGATCTCTCAATTAGCGCTTTGGGTATTTTTAATGTTTTGTGATGTCTATTTCTTTATGAACTACGTCAATATGAATTCTTCAAAACTCTTAGAACACCAGCAATTACAGGTACTTCAGTCAATATGACGTGACAATGGGTGAGAAGTTGAAATCGCGAATTATTGTGACGAGCAACAGGAGGAAAGACCCTAAAAGAAAAAAGACCGACATTACTGCCGATCTCCTATTCATATTTAATTGGTTTCACAACGGGGTTATGTTGTGGATTGTTTCATATATAAGACAGCCTTTTTTAGAGTGCCCCCTACGCAGCTAAACAAAAAAGAGCCTATCTCTCGATAAGCTCTTAAAGTAAGTTAGTTTTTCGTTCGTTTGATCCGTTATATGTCTCGTTTAGCGGATATGTTCAAACTATCGAATCTGCTTATTTGGACGAGAAGTGTTAAGAAAAGTAACCGCTGGGTCAGTGGAAATTTTAACATTTTCTGATTTGATTGAGTGAGTAGAAGAAGGGGATCAATTGATCGTAGTAGCGTGAATGAATCTTCTTTGACCCCACACCTCTCTTTTCATTTTGAATGAGGCACGATTGAAAAATCTTCTTGGTCTTTAGAACTATTATTTCATAGGTAATCTGATTTTGAGGACTTGTTCAACACACTGTTCATTGCGATCAGAATGAGGGATCAACTAAGATGTTTAATTCCTTTGTCGTCTTCACGAAATGGCTTAAGCAGTTAAAAAGCCCTCTCAATCTTGCGACTAAGAGGGCTCCTAAGTTGACCCACAAG
>CAZDHV010000198.1:0-5932 GCA_964505335.1 uncultured Saprospiraceae bacterium
TTGAAAAGCTTTTAAGTATCTCAAGTCCTTATAGTTTAGTAAACATCCCTACCTCAAAGACTATATTGCCCTCGAGCAATTGAGGATGAATGATCCGAATAGTGTTCAATTCTCCCATCCAGAGAACACATCAGAACTGATTGCTCCATTGATACTACTACCTATCGTAGAGAACTGCTTTAAGCATTGTGATAAGCAATCACCGGATATTGAGATATCTATAGAGTTAAGGGACACCAAGCTCCAATTGATAGCATCTAATTCTATCGTGAAAACTGATATCTCAGATCAGAACTCTGGAGGTTTAGGTTTAAAGAATTTGGAGAAACGATTAAATCTCTTGTACCCAGATCGGCATAAGCTGACAGTACAAGTTGCCGATGAAAGTTATAGAACTACTCTAATGATAGATCTACGAGTATGAGCTATACCATATTAATTGTAGACGATGAGCCTTTGGCGCGGAAGGTGCTTCAGGAGTTTGTAGCTAAGATGGATCAGAAGGTAATTCTATTAGAGGCTGAAGACGCTCTTAAAGCCCAAAAGATAATTGCAGATCAAGAGGTTGACCTCCTGTTCCTTGACATCAACATGCCGTTGATGACTGGTATAGAACTAGTCAATGTAATATCAAATAAGCCATTGGTCATATTTACCACGGCATATGCAGAGCATGCAGTAACGGCGTTTGAATTGGAGGCTTTTGATTACTTAGTCAAACCGATCAGTTTTTCTCGATTTCAGAAATCTTTTATTCGGGCCATTGAGCAACTGGCAACCAAGGTCGCATCCGAGAGTTCCTGGATCATGGTTAAAGAGGGCAGACGTATATACAAGGTCCCTCACCACGAAATCAAGTATTTGCAGGCATATGGTGATTATGTCAAGATCTTTAGCATCAACAAAACCTATTTGATGAAAACCAAACTATCTGCTCTCTTGAGCGAATTGCCCGATCCATTTACCCGATGTCACCGATCCTATGTCGTTAATATGGATTGCATCAATTACATCGAAGGGAATCACGTCGTAATCAATGATGAGAAAATTCCAATATCAGAGAGCTATCGCCAGGAGTTGTTGAGTCGGTTATAAGTATTGGTCGATTTATCTACCACTGATGGTGCGCCATAGGATAAATCATCTCATTGTAAATCTCTTCAATCTGTTTCATTTCATTCTTCTTAAGCTTACGCATTTTGACGGCCTCGAGATTGGAGATGAGTTGCTGAGGACGAGAGGCGCCAGGGATCACTGTGCTTACGGCGTCATACATTAAGATCCATCGAAGTGCCACATGAACAAGTTCTACATCATCGGGAAATATTTTCTTTAGTCTTTTAGCTGCTTTTAGCCCGATGTTATAATTGACTCCTGAGAAGGTCTCGCCTTTGTCAAAATAGGCACCTTCTCTATTGAAGTGTCGGTGATCTGTAGATTCGAAGCTTGTACTGCGCTTATATTTTCCCGTTAATAGTCCACTTGCCAATGGTACTCTGGCTATGATCCCGATGTTGCGCCTTTTGGCCTCTCTAAAAAAGAGCTCATTAGGCCTATGCCGGAACATATTATAAATGATCTGTACTGTGCAAACATTCGGATATTCGATGGCTTTAAGCGCCTCTTCTATTTTCTCTACGCTGACACCGAGGTGTTTGATTTTACCTTCTTGCTTTAGTTTGTCGAACTCCTCAAATATCTCTGGGCGATAATATACCTCTATCGGAGGGCAGTGCAGTTGGATGAGATCTATGCAATCCAATTTAGTATTACGCAGGCTGTCTTCAACATAGCCCCTAAGCACTTTAGGTGTATAGCCTTCATTGTTATGAGGGTTAATCTGTCTACCGCATTTAGTTGCGATATAGACTTCTTCACTTCGAGATCTTATGATTTTGCCTACTGCTTGTTCGCTGAGACCGCCTTCGTAAACGTCGGCCGTATCAATGAAATTAATGCCCTGGTCTATCGCGTCATTCAGAATTTTATGGGCATTCTTTTTGTCAAAGCCGCTGCCCCACTTTCCGCCTACTTGCCATGTGCCTAGGCTAATTGCAGAAACTTCTAAACCCGTCTTACCAAGTGTGCGATATTTCATAAATCCAAAGTATAGTTGATGTGAGCGTTGAGCTGAATTAGCTTACTCTTCTCCCTTCTTAACGTCTTCCTTTAATCTTAGCTCAGTGCCATTTTCTATGATCTTAGATAGCGACGAATAAGGCCCCGAGACAACATCTTGATCAGCATCAATACCAGTTTTCAGTTCAATATATTCGTCATCCTGAATGCCTGTAGTTACCTGTACCATACGGGCTGTATCTCCCTCATATAGGAACACGACTTCCTTCAGATCTTCATCTTTGCCCTTCTCAGAAATATCTCGTACTGTAACCGCTTGGATCGGTATAGAAAGCACCTCTTCCTGTACGTCGGTGATGATCTCAACGGACGCTGACATACCAGGTCGGAATGGATAGCTGCTTTTACCTTCGATAAGGTCTTTATATGAGCTTGGGTCCAAGCGAATCTTCACAATGAAGTTCGTGACTTGATCCGTATTTAGGCTATTAGATGTTCCTGAGGCGGCATTCGAGGCTGAGTTGGCTATCTCAGTAACCTTGCCTGCAAACTTCCGATCTATATAGGCATCCACTTCGATGTTTACATCATCATTGAGATTGACCTTTAGGATATCATTTTCAGTCACCTCAACTTGAGCTTCCATGGTGGTTAGGTCCGAGATCCGCATGATCTCAGTTCCTGTCATGGTGGCCGTACCGACTACCCGCTCCCCCTTCTCTACCGATAGACTTGAGATTACTCCTGTTGTTGGAGATTTAATCGTTGTACGACTGAGGTTTGTCTTAAGCTCTTTGAGAGATGCTTCAGAACTCAAGACGGTATACTCAGCTGCCTTAGAGGATTCTGTGGCAGCGGTGATATTAGCGAGGGCTGAGGCGATGCTCGCCTGTGCGGACTCAACTTGAGCGAGACTCTGATCGAATGCCTCTTGGCTGATTACCCCTTCTTCAAACAGTTGCTTATTGCGATCGTGAACACGATTAGCTTGCTTCAGGGATGTTTCTAATTCAAGTTTCTGTGATTCGTTACTAGCGATCTGAGCCCGAGCAGTAGCCATATTAGATTTGGCATTGTTGAGGTTGGCTTCACCACGCTCCACAGCTGAAAGAAATACTTCTGGATCTACTCTGAGTAACAACTGACCCTGGACTACTGAATCGCCCTCCTCTACATATAACTCTACGATCTCGCCAGACACATCTGGGCTGATTATGACCTCTGTTTCCGGGTATATTCTACCGCTGGCAGAGACAGTCTCCTTGATGGTTCTTTCAGTTGTCTGAGCGATATCTACTTCCTCTCCTTCTGGTGCCGACGAGTTTTTATACCCGACAAATGCAGCTATAGCTGCTAATGCGAGTAGTAAGCCTAAAATAATCCACTTCCGTCTTCCTGATTTTTTCTTTCGAGCCATTCCGATAAATCCTGTGAAGATTATCTAATAAACAGGCTCAATACTTAATCTAAGCCTACTGGATAACCTTGATAATAATCTAATAATTTCACCCTAAACACGTAGTCATACTTAGCTAATAGATAGTTAGTGCGAGCCGTGTTTACTTGGTCTTGAATACTAATATAGTCATATGAGTTTAGAGCACCGAGTTGGTATCGCTTTTCAGCGTTTTCATATGATATTTCTCTCGCCTTGAGGGTTTTCTCTGCAGCGTCAAGGCTGAGTTTTGAAGCCTTGGCGTCAGTGATTAACTGCTTCAGATCGTTGCGTACAGTAACTAAAGTTTTATTCTTTTCCGTTTCTAAGTTTTCTAAGTCGATCTTGGCTCTGCTAACATTGGCTTTGGTCACCCCACGATTGTAGATTGGGATGCTGACATTCAATCCAAATCCGTAATTGAAGTTATCGGTGAACTGGGCGCCATACGGAGTGTTTTCAGATAAAACTGATCCCCCCTGCTCGGTCAGAACAGCAGGCTCATCGTTGATCAATACATCGGAATTAACTGGAAATGTTTCAAAACCTATAGGCCGTCGACCCTGATTACTAAAATTAGTACTGGCAGTACCTCCTATACCAATAAATGGATAAAATGAAGACTCGGCAATATCGACACCTATGTTGGCAGCACTGATCTGATGATCGAGCTGTCTCGTTGCTGGCTGAAAAGCAAGCGCTCGCTGATAGGCATCGTCAAATACCAACAGATCCAGATTAGTAAAAACCTGTTGGTCGAAGTCTGGCTTCTTCACCTGAAGTTCTTGGTCGGGAGGTAGATTTATGATGGCCTTTAATTGCACTAAGGCGATGTCGATTCTATTTTGTGCGATGACCTGATCTTGTTCTGAGGTAGCCTGTTGTGCCTCGAGATCGTATAATTCAAATTTTGCTCGACTTCCAGCATCGACCAGCTTGATCATCTGGTCGATTTGATCATTAATTGCCTTCAATTGAAGATTGACATTGTCATAGTTGTCTTCTGCAAATAGCACTTCGAAAAATGCACTAACCGTATTGAGCGTGATTGTATTTATGGTACTCGATTTTTGTGCTTGTGATACTTTTTCAAATTCTTCGCTTTGCAGGATGCTATTCTTAATACGGCCCCCATTATAGAGCGTCATATTAGTATTTAGACCATAGCCATTGGAGAAGAAGGTCGTCGTGTTAAATGTGTTTGTTGTAGGATCTATGCTACGACCAAAGTTGACAAATGCATTAGCACTACCCGATAGATCTGGCAATCTGCTATCTCGGCTCTGCTTAGTGTTGATTTCTGATCGTTCGAGTTCGAGATCTGACTGATAGATGTCAAAGCTATTTTCTATAGCGTATTGGATACATCGGTTCAGCGACCATTCGTCTTGGGCCAATCCGATACTCTGTATAATTGCTACGATCAAGAAGGTGAATAAAGCCTTTTTCATGTTGATATTATTGTGAGTAGTAAAAGTAGATTTATGATGCCGCTGACAATAACTATTTATATGAATTTTGTCAGTTCATAGATTAATATAGCCAATAGACGGGTTTTGATTATGAAAGGTGACACTGAAAGACATAAAAATTATGGCAATTTTAAAAGGCAGATGTTTCTACAGTAGCTCCGATGACTTGATCATACCTGGCGCCAAATGGTCGATAATACACTAAGAAGATATAGTCATTGATCGTCTCGTAAGAGTTGCCTTCATATACTTCAAAATCGACTTTGCCGTCCTGATCTCTTGTGACGTACTGATAGTCATAAAATCCTTGCTTCAAGTGGACGTTGCCGATGTAGCTTTGGTGAGTGCCACTATATTCCAATTTGTTTTCACCGAGGCATTTCCAATCACTAAAACCACCAACGACATAGACATCCTTGTTGAGATCAGGATTGAGATCTCGCAAGGTAAAATGTACGTCCACATATTCGGAGGTCAAGAAGTCATTGGAGTCGTCAGCGTTTTCGATGATGAATTTTCCATTGATATCTCTATAGTCAAATGTTGATCGCTCATTTCTGGATCTATCGAGTTGTAGGAGCAAATCTACCCGATCGGGGTGTCTATCTACACTGTGTACACCTGCCCCGGGGTATTGTAGACTGCGTGCATCAGCAAATCTGAATTCTCTCGACGCGGGAAAAATAAAGTAGTCCGCCGCATTGAAACTTATGTTATTACCTCTTGCAAAAACTGGCTGACGGTTCGTGATAGCATTGTCCCATCTGCCATTTTGAAGGATGGTAACATATACATCACGCTGTGGATTTTGGATGTTAAAATTTTCATTGTTGATGGTAAACTCAAGTTGATGATGAGTTTTAAGCTGTAAGGCAGATATAGACCTTCTAATGAGTGGGTTAACTGTTACCAGACTTTCTACAAATACAAGACGCCTAGTTAGTAC
>CAZDHV010000199.1:0-5925 GCA_964505335.1 uncultured Saprospiraceae bacterium
TAACATCTGTATATCTTTACTTATGACAGATACATCCCTTATGTCTGTAGTGTTTCGGTAGTTAAGGTAAAGAGATTATCTTATGTGTCGCCTCTAAATGCCTAAGTAGCTCTACGGTAATAACCGTATATAAACGGAACTCTTTCGTATATATTCGTTTATATCACTATAAGGGTCTCTCCCGTCTAGCTCAATTGAATAGACTGCATTCGGACGATTAAGTTGAGGCCTGCCTGCCGACAAGGCAGTCCTGTCTACGATTAAGGCAACCGCACACATTCTTCACTAACAAATGATCAATAACCGTCACCAGAACTACTGGTAAAGCTCTCATCCTTTTCTATTTTTAACTATGAAATATCTGTTACTGATAGTAATAGGTCTGATGCTCGGAGGCGAGGCGTATACACAGACTTGGGAGACTGACCGTGCGCGGGTTACAACCAGATGGCTCGCTGACCTATTCAGAAGATGCTGAAGGTAACAGAATACCCGACTTCAGCCACGCCGGGTACAAAGGCGGTGGGGTTAACATACCAGATATCACTGTGAGAGCTACTATTGCCCCAACAACTGATGAATAGATATGCGATTATAGTCCTAGTACCACATCAACATGTTAATGAGGAAGTCCCAAATTATGCTTCTTCGCCAGATACCTTGCGATAGTCGTGTTCTTATACAAGAAATTGTAGTCGCCACTTGTTCTAAATTCTGCCAGACTATGGTCCTCCTCCGTCATATCATCCTTGTGGATAATGAGAATAGGGCAACCTTGAAAGCCCTCACCTACTAAATCAACTATTGGTTGTCGAGGCACTTCAAAATCAACATAAATAATCTCTACTTTCTGCTTGAGCTCGGGATAGTAGCTTAGCACTCCTTCTATCATTGCGCAATCAGGACAGAAATATACAGTTGTCTCACTTAGATTTTTGTCAGGGAAGTTAGGGCTTAGTAAAAATAGCTTTGTCATTCTTTGAATCAACTTTGATTGTCTTAGTTAGGTAGTAACCTTCCATGCAATACCAAATTTGTCAATGCAATTCCCATAATAAGACCCCCAGAATGTTGTATGCATGGGCAATGTTTTTTGTCCACTATCAGAGAGTTCGTTGTATAGCCTGTCAGCTTCATCTTTACTGTCAGCATGGATAATGAGGCTAAAGTTGCTATATCCTTTTGACTCTTCATATCCTTCTGTATGGTCAGCTCCATTCAAGCTTGTTTCTGCGCTAATATCTAGGGTGACATGCATGATTTTATTTTCATCCTTTTCTTGGAAAATGTGCTTGTCTTTATTTGGAACATCTTTATAGCGCCCGATGTAAGATATCTCCTTGCGAAAAACTGCTGCATAAAAATTGAAGGCTTCTTCACAATTACCATTAAAATAGATGTATGGATTCATTCTTGTCATAGGCCTTATTATGTATTTTAATGTATTCTTTATTACTTCTTAATGAGTCATAAAGAACGGTGATGATATCGATCGTTTCTTTGAATTGCGAAGTATCAGAACATGTTCTTCATCTGTAATTTTCTGCTATTGCAGGATCCAACACTGATTAGGTGAATAGCTTCTTATAAAAGATCTTATCTACCCATCGTGCCGGCAAGTATTTTATAAGGATGACGGTGACGATCCAGTCAGTGTTGACTATAAAGGCCAGTTTCGTTTTTTTAGTTAATATCTTATGAATGAGCTTGGATATAACGCTCGCTGGGAGGGCGTCCTTTTGGGCCTTGTCCATAACCCGGTTCGTGCTGTGCAGGAGTTTCTCATAATCAGTGCCCTCGTATTCGGAGTATTTGCCTATGTTCTTTTTCCATATATCAGACTGTATTGGGCCCGGCTGTATGGAGACTACATCTATGTTATACATCATCAGCTCCCGGCGATATACCTCAGCCAAGCTCTCCAGAGCATGTTTGGAAATACAGTAGGCCCCATTGAATGGCGTATTGAACACTCCTGAGATGCTGCTGATCATAATGATCTTCCCGCCAGGGATGTTTTTCTCACGGTCGCCTTTTATCAGTGGTAAGAATATATTCGTGACCGTCCTAACGGCGAACAAATTCACCTCCATCTGATAGCGAAATTTATCCTCCTCTATTAGTTCTATTGGCCCACCTTGTACCATGCCAGCATTGTTAACGATGCCTGCTAATCCATCCTTTCCTACGAGCGCTGCTGCTTTATGATAAGCTGTCAGCACTTGATCTTTCTGTGTCACATCAAATTGCAATCCTGTGAAGTGCTCCGGAAACGCTTTGTTCAGTCTCACGAGGTCAGCATCCTTTCGCACACTACCGAGTACGTGAAAGCCTCGCTCTATCAAGTACCCTACAGATTCATATCCTATGCCTGATGATACTCCTGTGATCAATACATACTTTCTTTGGCTCATTCTATAATATTCTATTCAGTAAACTAATGTGATTAGAGGGTAGACCCTCAATAATATCTTGATATTCGGTTGTACTAAAACACGCCTTGAGTGCTGTTTCCGTGTTGGCTTGTACGATGACTATAGCATCCATCAGATTGGGCACCTGTTTTGGCTTATGAATTAACTACATCGACATAGATAAGACGTCGTCAGCATAGGCCAACTAACATCCCACTTGCCGAAGTAAGTTAACTCCTATTAACACAAATACGGCGTATTGTTTGAAGATTGACAGGTTCAAAGTGGATGTGGTGGATTTCGGCCATGGTGATATTATCAAAATATACTCATGAGATAATATTGACTAAAGCATCCACCATCCAGCCTTATTTAATGTAATCATTAAGGCAATCAGACATGCACTTCACCAATAAATGATCGATAACGGTCTCCTGAACAACTTGTAAAGCTCTCATCCTTTACTATTTTTAAACATGAAATATCTGTTTCTATGGATGATAGGTCTGATTGTCTATGGGGAAGCTTATGCACAGACTTGGGAGACTGATCGTGCGAGGTTACAGCCAGATGGCTCGTTGACGTATCTGGAAGATGAGAACAGAAATCGCATTCCAGACTTTAGCCATGCGGGCTATAGAGGTGGTGGCGTTGCCATCCCAGACATCCCCGTAAGGGCAATCATATCTCCTATCGATGGAGATAACACCTCCCATATCCAAGATGCCATAGATGCGGTCAGTGCCATGGAAGCGGACTCAGAGGGCTTCAGAGGCACCGTCCTTCTTGAGGCTGGCAGATACCCGGTAAGCGGTCAGCTATTCGTTCACACTTCAGGAGTCGTGTTAAGAGGTATAGGTGATGGTCGTGATACAAGAGATACCACAGTTATCTATGGTACTGGAGATGTTCCTCATCAGCGAGATCTGATCGTAATGGGTGGCGGCGAAGAAACCCGCTGGCGTGGCGAAGTGCCAGGGACAAGAGAAGATATCACGACAAGCTTCGTACAGGTTGGCAGCAGAACATTCGCAGTGGCGAATGGATCAGGATATGCGGTTGGTGATAACATTATCATCGTTCATCCCTGCTCCGCAGAATGGCTGGCTGCTATTGATGGAGGTGGCACAGCAGGCGATGCCAACTGGTCAGTAAATCAATATCCCATCCTGTACAATCGCTACATCACCGCAATCGATGATGACGAGATTACGATTGATGCACCCGTATATAATCATCTGGACAGATCTCTGGCTCAGTCCTATATCTATGAATATGATCGAGAAGGGCTGGTGACTAACGTTGGAATTGAGAAGCTCAATGTTCAGATCGAATCGCTTGGTGGCAACGATGAGAATCATGCATGGAATGCGGTTCAATTCACGCAGATCGAAGATGCCTGGGCCAGGAATGCCACGGTCTCTGGTTTCGGGCTGTCGGGCATCCGTACAGGGACTGCAAGTAGAATCAGCGTCGTTAATGTTCATTCGATTGATCCTGTTTCAGAGTTAACTGGTGCGCGCCAGTACAATTTCAACTCCTATCGCAACTCTAATGGCATACTATTCGACAATTGCTATGCGCGCAATGGTCGACATCACTATATCTCCAATGGTACATCTACTTCATCCGGTATGGTAGTACTCCGTAGCATATCCGAAAATCCTGCTTCCACGAGCGAAGGACACCGCCATTGGTCGACCGGGATGCTCTTCGATAATCTGATTGACATTGGCACATTCCCCAGTAGTGTAAGAACGATGGGATTTAATAATAGAGGGGATTTTGGTACAGGACATGGTTGGGCTGCGGCACACTCCGTCATGTGGAATTGTGAAGCTGACCGACCTGGCGCTGATGCAGCTATCATCATCGAACAACCACCTACAGCACAAAACTATGCCATCGGCTGCGATGGAAATTTCAACACGGATGGCCCGTTTAATCAACCTGTAGGATTCATTGAGGGGGCCAATAATGCTGATCAGCTGATCCCGATATCACTCTACGAAGCACAGCTCTTACATAGGACTGCAACCGTATTGAGTGATTTTGAAGTTACGACCACGTCTGCAGCCCTGGACGAAGAAATCGTATTCTCCCCGCTGGTTCAAGGAGAGGTGACAAGCTATTCCTGGGATTTTGGGCAAGATGCCACACCGCAAACAATGACTGGGGCCGGGCCTCATCAGGTATCCTATAGCACAACAGGAGTCAAGACAGTAACGCTCACAGTGACCAATGGTATCAGCACTCACACAGAGACTAAGACCGCCTACATCAATGTCAATGAAGATGACCTATTTGCCAGAGATGATCGTGAGTCCCTACTCCAAAATGATTCTATTAGCTTGGCAATACTTGACAATGATTCTCGTCCTACTCAGCTCAGCAATCACAGCTATGTCTTTGACGGAGTGGACGATAACATAGTTTACGAATCTGGTGTAATCCAGGATGAATATCCATTTACTATGATGGCTTGGGTAAAGACATCGAGTACTGCTAACCAAACATTCATGTACATCGGAAATGCCAATTCCAATGTCACAGGAAATACGCTAAACATTCGATCTGGATCAGCAGTCCTTGAGGCAGGACTCTTTACCAACTCGACCATGCGAGAAGTAATCACTGACGATACTGTCATCAACGATGATGCCTGGCACCATATCGCAGGTGTATTCGTAAGTCCGACAGAGCGCCACCTCTATGTAGATGGCATATTGTCTGGGTCCGATGATCAAGAAATTGACAACGTCAGTGCCAGATTATGGCGGCTCAGCGTGGGCAACCGACAAGACGCCAGAGCCGATGATGATTGGTTCGAAGGAGAAGTGGATGAAGTAAGGATGTACTCCTCCGCCCTATCCGACAACGACATACAAAACATCATGTTTGGCCGAGATTGTAGTGATAATGAGAAGCTACTCTACTGGAATTTTGATGCGCAGCCTACTGAATTGGTGCAAGACCAATTTAATTTCTTTGATGGTAGCATATCGGGCGGCACGTCAGTACCTAACGAATTGGTATTAGCGTCATTACAGGCCGAAATCATAGTTCCAGCTACTAACGGGTCTGCAATCTTAGGAACAAACTTCGAGTTGAGTTATGTGCCAGATCCAAGCTTTTCGGGTCTTGACAGCATCATCTACCAACTCACCTTTGGTGAATGTGATAGTTCGCGAGCAGCCGTTACTTTTCAAGTTGACCAGACTACGGCAACAGATGATCTTAGCAATGAACAGCAGTTCATATTTCCCAATCCTACTTCTGGAGAGATATTTCTGGACGTCGATGACATTCAGCGCATTGAACTCTACGGCGTAACGGGTGAGTTAATAGAGTTGCTTCCTCCTAAAGCGGAGTGCAACCTCGACCATCTAAGCGATGGCGTTTATATTGTGATTGTTCAAACAATGGATGACAAAATCCTATCACAGAGAATTATTAAGCTGTGAAAACTATAACGTTGACGCATGAAAAAATTTGAGTATAAAACATTGGG
>CAZDHV010000200.1:0-5923 GCA_964505335.1 uncultured Saprospiraceae bacterium
ATAATGTTCTAATAAACTAGCCAAAGAAGCAGAGTTTTTAGATTCAATAAAGAACTAAATCTATAAGGTCTCTTATATGTTATAAACAGGCATTAGTAGATTGCGTTCAGGCCCAGATCACTTCGCCTTCTAACAACTTCTCTTCAGTTTTCGATTTTTTTGCTTGAAGATTATGATGTGCTACTCATAGAAGAATGACCCTGACCTACCCTAATCCCCCAGAATCCCTAGCTCCACTGTCTTAATCACAGACCTCACCATATTGCTCCTAGACATTTCACCCCAAGAGATAACCGTCATAAAGAGACTATCGCTAAAGTTGAGTTCGGTCATGATCTGTTTGACAGTCAGTCCTTTATGGTATTGCTCGGCTACCGTGCCATAGAAGTCTTCGAGGAAGTTCAGCTTGTTCTTCAATCTCTCCTTGGGGTTAGTCATGACAGGCTGATGATTGCAGAACATCTTATTAAAGTCTAGCTTGAGTAACTTTCTTATCGAGAGAATCTGATCGCCGATGATCTCGTCCCGCATGAACATCTTAATATAGTGATGGACGAATATATCTCCTGAAAACAGCCAACCTTCATTGGGCTCATACAGACTCACTTGATCTATGGCATGACCAGGGGTAGGGATAATCTCAAACTTGTGTTTTGGGGTCTGAACATGCGCTGAGTCAAAGGGGGTTATATCTGCCGTTCGGAAGGGTCCCCATGTCATCCACCGCCCAAAATCCACCGTTATATGTTGACTCATCTTTTGCTTACACAGTGCGGAGCCCAATGCAGGAATGGACTTCAGGCGCTTAATGGCTTCTATATTGCCACTATGGTCCTCATGATGATGTGTGACGACCAGTTGATCGATGTGTTCAGTCGCCAGCGTTTTCACGAATGCCTTTTGAGCCCGTGAGGGGCCCGTATCGATCAGCAGGCCATCGATGAGGAAGCTATAGACAAACATCTGTGGCTTACCGAATGCGTTAGAACCAATCTTCCAAGCTTGTATAGGACCAAATGACGTGGGTTCAATGGTTACCACTCCAGCACGATTTTACCGAAGTGCTTGCCGCTCTCTTGATATCTGAAAGCCTCTGCCAGCTGGTCAAAGCCAAAGCTCTTGTCGATGATGGGCTTGATGCCTGTGGCATTGATGGCATCAACCATGGCAAGCTGCATCTGCTTGCTACCGACTGCTATGCCTTCCATCTTAATGAATTTGAAGAATAGCTTTGGAAAGGTGATCTCTCCTTTGCGGCCGCCGCTAAGGATGCCGATAGACACGATCTTCCCACCAAATCCTGCGGCCTCTATGGACTGCTTCATAGTGGATCCACCTCCCGCATCTAAGGTGAGATCAATGCCACCTGATTTTTTAAAGATCGTCTTACCCCATCGCTCATCTTCTTTATAGTTGACCACGTCTACGCAGCCCATTTCTTTCAACCGTTCTGCTTTAGCAGGGCTTGATGTGGTCGCATATACCTGTGCACCTGCTGCTAGCGCCATTTGGAGGCCGAGCATTGACATGCCGCCAGTACCTTGGATGAGCACCTTCTGTCCTGATATCAACCCACCAGTATGGGTGAGGCCATTCCAGGCCGTCAGCCCTGCACAGGGTAGGGTGGCAGCCTCGGCATAGGTATATCCAGATGGAATTGGAGTGATTGACTTCGCTGATATAGCGGACATCTCGCAGATGTATCCGTCTACAGTCTCTCCAGATACACCGGCGATCTTCATCAAGGACGGATTCCCCTCTATCCAACCTGGAAAAAACATCGACATCACTTGATCACCGACTTTATAGTCCATCACATCTGGTCCTACTTCGATGACTTCTCCAGCACCATCCGACATCGGGATACGCCCAGGAACAACAGGTATGGCCCCTACAGCAACGAGGTAGTCATGATAGTTGAGCGAGGTGGCATGCCATCGCACTAATACTTCGCCAGCCTTAGGCGACGGAGCTTCTTTATTGATGATCGCGAGCTTGTCTAATCCTCCTGATGGTACTGTTACTGCTTTCATGTTATCATTGTATGATTCTATAAATATCTACATCTACTCCTGAAATGCTCATTTTTTAATTGCCACACCTATTGCCACATTCACTGAGCTTGTTCAGCCTGCTTAGACTATTGGTTCAACATTGTGCAGCATTCTATTAGTACTTGAAAAAAGCCCGTTTGAACATTGCCATACTGTCTTATGTTAGACCGTAGGTCTTATGATTTTATCATAATTTTACAGAGTGAGTATAGCTCAAGATTTATTGAAGAATATAGCAATCCTGGTCTTTGAGTCCAGTGATTTAGACGGGGTCACCAAAAAGTGGCCTAAGAGGAGCAAGGAACTGTTCGATGCTATGACTTCACGTGCGCTTACTCAAGCGAGAGCAACTCAGCTTCCAGTTTATCACTATCATCACGATCTTCAACGAGGTGATGATTTTGGCCAACGCATATCCAACTCATGTCAAGATTTATTTGATGAGGGATATGATTATGTTATCGCCATTGGCAATGACTGCCCACAGATTACTACAGCACTGATATTGGAGGCCGAAGGTCATCTCACTGATGGCAATGATGTGATCGCACCAGCTATAGATGGAGGGTTTAATCTTATCGGCTTACATAAGGAGCGCTTTAACAAGAACCGTTTTGAGCAGCTTCCATGGCAGACTGAAGAGCTTTATACTGAGACTGTAGCGTACTTCTCAGCGTTTGGACATGCTTTGTCAACGTTGACGACTTATAGTGATATCGACTCTATTGCCGATATCAAGCGCATACTTCCACAGATCCGATGTGCACTCAGATCCCTGTATGTAATGTTTATTAGAGTCTTACATAGAGCAGAACATAGCTATCGCTATCAGCATACTTACGCACTGGCGTCATATCAGGAGCGTCCATTCAACAAAGGATCACCACGGAGCTAAGATCAAGTTCATTTTTCACCCCTATTTATTCAAGAATTACTAAAATATTGCTCGAGCTGAGCCTAATTCAATTATATGTCTGACAACTCATACTATAACCCTAACGACCTCAGGAAATTCAGTAAGATCACTGAGTGGAGCGAGGAACTTGGCAAGAAGTTTTTTGATTACTATGGCACCGTATTTCAAGAGGGCGCCCTCAGTGCACGTGAGAAATCATTGATCGCCCTGTCGGTAGCACATGTCGTGAAGTGCCCATACTGTATCGATGCCTATACCAAGGATGGACTCCAAAAAGGCATCACTAAAGAAGAAATGATGGAAGCCGTACACGCCGGTGCCGCCATAGAAAGTGGTGCCACTCTCGTACATGCCGTCATGATGATGAATAAACACAATAAACTCTCAATGTAATGGTGGAGCTGACAGTTACACAGAAAAAGAAAGATTCTAAGAAGTCGCTTAAGGCGAGAGATAATGAATTGGCATCGGTCAATAAGCAACTAGAGATACTCAATGGAGGCCTGTTCGCTGAAGGCGAATTACCATACTTCAAGGATAAGATTGCTGAGATAGATCAGTTTCCGCTGCGGCCTAAGAAGTTAGAGATCCTCCAGATCAATGTAGGCTATATGTGCAATCAGGTGTGCTCGCACTGCCATGTTGATGCCGGTCCAGATCGTAAGGAAATTATGACTCGTGAGACGATGAGCCTATGCCTTGACGTGATCCGCAATACGGGCGCACATACGCTCGACTTGACGGGGGGAGCGCCAGAGATGAACCCTGACTTCAGATGGTTCGTAGAGGAGGCTGCTAAAGCAGGGATCAAAGACTTTATCGTAAGGTCTAACCTGACGATCATCCGTGCCAACAAGAAGTACTACGACTTGCCAGACTTCTTCAAGAAGCATAATGTGCATGTGATATCCTCTATGCCGCATTATACACGTGGCAAGACAGACAAGCAGCGTGGTGACGGTGTTTTTGATAAGTCGATTAAGGCCTTACAGGAACTCAATGATCGCGGATATGGTATGCCCGATAGTTCATTGCGATTGGATCTGGTGTATAACCCGTCAGGCGCATACCTGCCAGGAGATCAAGCTGCCATGGAGCGAGACTTTAAGAAAGCCTTGGATGAGGACTTTGGCATTCAGTTCCATAACCTATTTGCCATCACCAACCTGCCTATAGCGAGATTCTTGGATTACCTGATTGAGTCGGGTAATTATATGGATTATATGTGGGCGCTGGTAGAGGCTTACAATCCTATGGCTGTGGCCAATGTGATGTGTACCAATACGATCTCAGTGAGCTGGGATGGATGGCTATATGATTGTGACTTTAATCAGATGTTGGGCCTCAATGTGGCCAACAAGATTAAGCACATCAAGGATTTTAACGAAGATGTATTAAACGATAGAAATATAGTAGTGTCACAGCATTGTTACGGATGTACGGCTGGGGCAGGAAGTAGTTGCCAAGGTGCGGTAGCTTAACCTCAATAGAATAGTCAGTACCTAAAGCAATTTTTTAAAATTACCGGAGAACGGTACAAACATTAAAACTAAAATATCATGAGTTACTTAGATGCAACTAACAACTTATATAAAGAAGCGGCCCTTACACCAGATGTAGGACTATGCTGCACGACTAACCCGATATGGGAGCTACCAGGATTAAGCATACCAGTAATTATGCAGCAGATGAACTATGGCTGTGGGAGTACAGTACACGCCAGGGATCTTACTAACAACCCCAAAATGCTCTATGTCGGAGTAGGTGGGGGAATGGAGTTGCTGCAGTTCTCTTACTTCAACCGCCAAGAAGGCGGTGTGATCGGAGTAGATGTAGTCGACGAGATGCTAGATGCCAGCCGTAAAAACTTCGAGGTTGCCGAGGAAGAAAATGACTGGTTTAAATCAGAATTCGTTGAGCTGCGCAAGGGAGATGCCTTAAACCTACCTATCGAAGACAATTCTATCGACGTAGCGGCACAAAACTGCTTGTTCAACATATTCAAAGAAGCAGACCTCAAGCGTGCTATAGAAGAGATGTACAGAGTCCTTAAGCCTCATGGCAAGTTAGTGATGAGTGATCCAACATGTGAGCAAGAGATGAATCCGACACTCAGAAATGATGACAGACTGCGTGCCCTATGTCTGAGTGGTAGCTTACCGATTCAGCAGTATATCAAGGCATTGACAGATGTAGGTTTTGGGACGATAGAGATCAGAGCTCGCAAGCCATATAGAATCCTCGATCCTAAGCATTATCCTACAGAAGAGCTGATCTACATCGAGTCCATCGAGGTAGCAGCGATCAAGGATCCTATGCCGGAGGATGGCCCATGTATATTCACAGGTAAGGCTGCTATATACTACGGTGGAGAGGATTTCTTCGATGATAAGAAAGGACACACACTCCTTAAGAATCAACCCTTAGCAGTCTGTGATAAGACCGCTAATGCGCTTGGATCACTGGGACGTGAGGATATATATATCAGTGAGTCTACCTTCCATTACGATGGGGGAGGTTGTTGCTAAGCACTATGTGCTGATGAAGACCAAGCCTCAATGGCGTACAGTCTTCATAGGATATGACATATTATAATACAGACAGGGCTGGCCTTATAGGGTCGGTCCTGTTTCATTTTGAATTCTCACAAATATTCTCTAATTGTCCTTTTTCTTAGATAAAAAGAACGAAAAATCAAGCTCATAAAATAGCTCTGCTGCAAGGCAACTCCCGCTACCCACAGTTTATGAGCGCTCCACTCGCTTCTAAAGAAAGTTCAGTCACTACATACTCAGCGTATGTTTTGTCATGGGTAGCTTGTCGAAAGATCTTCAGTCACACTGCCACAAATCTGAAGATATCTCCATGTAGCCTGTTCGCCTTTGGACCGACCCTGGTAGGCCAGCCCTGTCTGTATTATAATATGTCATATCCTATGAAGACTGTACGCCAT
>CAZDHV010000201.1:0-4463 GCA_964505335.1 uncultured Saprospiraceae bacterium
CACCTTGATATGCTCGATAGAGTGGAGGAGATTGCTTGTCATGATAGTATCCCAACGGTAAGGGTTAACAGTGAAGAAGAGGCTAAGTCATAGGATTGACTAATCGATGTATGGATGGTATAGTCTGCATGTTGAGCGATGTACTTAAGATACAAGATGACCTAATAATGCTTGGAGAGCCCATAACTCTGGATTCGCTAAGTATCTGTATGAGTGAGCACTATTTCAACCCTAAGAAAAGACCCCATTTCAGTGATTCCCCCTTGGCGGCATCTGTTTCTATTGTCTACGATCAAAATGATTTATCTAATCTTCATGGGCTGTTAGAGAGGCTCATTGAAGAACACGCTGCATTGGATTTAGATGAACCACTCAAAGTGCATCTCGACACTGTTGTTCCGCCACCTCCATCGCCTTCCAACGAATTATAACTTCAATCCTGTGAAAGCTTTAGCTTGTGGATGGACTGATCAAATGGGACGATTTGGTCATATAAGCGTTGGTTAAGTGCGATAATTAAACATAAACCCAATCATTATAAAACTATCCAAGTGCTTCAAACAAATGTTGCCCTATAGTGAAACCTTTAGTATATTCGTAAAATGGGTAAATACAGAACAATCCGTACTTACAAAAAGTACACGGAAACGTTTCTTGATTCCCTGCCAAATAAAGTAAGAGACAAGTTTATCTGGACCTTTCAACTTATCGAAGAAATCGAGAATGTTCCAATAACTTATCTCAAACACATTGAAGATGGCATCTATGAGGTCCGGGTAAAATTAGGCTCAAACATATATCGAATTATGGCCTTCTTCGATGATGATAAACTAGTATTGACTATTAATGGATTTCAAAAGAAAACACAAAAGACACCCAAAACAGAAATAACACGAGCCAAGAAAATAAGAGAAGAGTATGAGCAAGAAAAATCCTAATACCCAATCACTTGAAGAACTCAAGCAAAATTACTATGGTAAAAAAGGAAGTCGCAAACGAGATGAGTTTGATAGAGGTTACGAGGAATTCAAACTTGGATACATGATTCGTGAAGCACGAATAAAATCTGGCCTTACCCAACAAGAATTAGCTGATAAAGTAGGTACTACAAAGTCCTATATCTCCAAAATAGAGAACAATATAAAAGAAGTAAGAATATCTACACTCAAGAGAATCGTAGAACTCGGTTTAGGAGGAAACTTAGAATTAAAGATCAACTTACAGTAAATGGCGTGCGACTATCATGTCATCTTGAAACGTCCAGCTCAGCATAGCGCCTATCACTTTTAAGTTCATATCATCTGTTATAGCTAATTCAATAAATGAACATCAAAATAATCCTCGATAACATCAGTGAAAGATATACGCCGCTATCGGATGAGTGTCAGGCAGAACTTATCACCAGTTCGAAAATTAGGACATTCAAAAAAGGGGAACTTGTCGTTAGGGAGGGACAATATGCTAAGAGTGCTTATCTGATCGCACAAGGTTGCGCACGAGCCTATTATTTACAGGATGGCAGGGATATCTCGGATTGGTTTACTTTTGAGAATGAAATTATGGCTTCGATTGTGAGCTTTTTCAGCGAAAAGCCAAGCCTTCATTTTGTTGAGTTTGTAGAGGACTCAAAGGCGATAGAGTTCTCAAAAGAAACTATAGACCAACTCTCAATCAAGCACCACGATTTTGAACGATTCATCAGTAGAGTGGTAACTGAAACAATGCTAGGGCTTGCCGAAAGATTGCACACCATTCAATTCGTAAGGGCAGAGGAACGATTTACTCGTCTACTAAAAATTTATCCAGATATAACGAATAGGATTCCGTTGACTCATATTGCCTCTTACCTGGGTATTACCTTAGAAACGTTAAGCAGAATAAGAAACCCTAACAACGTCCGAATTTGATCTAAATCAAATGACTTGAATTCCCGCATAACGACCTTTGTAGAAAGGACTAACATGGAAGTTCAACATATCCGAAAGAGAACGATTTGGGGAAACAGGTGGGAGCCGCTTAGAAAATGGGTTTACCCGGCCTGGTTACTGTATGAACTGTCTTATCGGTTTTGTCAGTACGCAATGGATACCTATAAATACATTGACGAGATATCAACGCAGACTTTAGCTGTGAGTGGTGCAGTCCTTGTATTCCTTATTTGTACTGCCTTCTTAACAGTATCATCTTGTTTTATTTTGTTTAGGTTCTTCAAAAAAGAGAATTTGACACAAACCTCATTTGAGGTACTAACAAAAAGGTACCTGTAAGAAGAGTATGTTTATGATGATCTAATGAATTACAACATCTACTAATAATCAATAATGAATACTGTCCTACTAAGATCTTTCTACAATTTCATGGGAGCTGTTAATATAGGCAACGGTTTTTGGATGCTCTTTTTTGCCGAAAATTGGTATTTCAACCTTCCAGCTGGAATAGAGGATACCGGCCCTCTGAATACTCATTTTGTGCATGACATAGGATTGGTATACTGCATCGTTGGTTTAGGCGCATTCTACTGTAGTACCAGAATCAATAATTGTAGAGCGGTACATATTGGTGTGCTCCTATTTATAGTAGGACACGCCTTAATCCATGTTGTAGAGATCTCGATTGGGTTGTTGCCACCAAGTCATTGGATGATAGATTTCCCGCTATTGTTCGTGCCTGCACTATTGATACTGGCGATAACTCCCTCTGTGTTAAAGATCCAAACAGAAAAGTTATGACTAATGGAACATGGATTATTCAGGCCATAGTAATCGCGATAGGTCTGTTCATAGGAGTACATTTCTCGAAGGTGTCATATGAAGAACACGAGAAACTGGGTCATTCAGAACTAAAAGCTCATGGCGAAATGGACCATGGGATTTTGGATATCTCTAATGAGAAGAGTATACCAATAATCGAGGAGTTCAAACTCATAGAAGACCCAATGGGTGGTTGGAATGTCTATCTCCAAGTTGGCAATTTTAGATTTGCTCCAGAACGGGCAAGCCAACCGCATCGAGAAGGAGAAGGTCATGCTCATCTATATATCAATGGAAGTAAAATAGCGAGGATTTATAGCAATTGGTTTCATATTCCAGAGCTATTAAAAGATAGGAATGAAATAAAAATCACCTTGAATTCTAATGACCATCAGACATTTACTATTGGTGATGCAGTCATTGAGAAAGTCATTATCTCTGAAATAGATCTCGGAGAACGTTAGATGCTTTCATGAGGAACTCTAATCTTAGAACGGTGAGATTAGAGCTTTGTTAGTCGATTTCAATCAGTCAATTAGCCCTACATTGCGACCATGCGAGCGGAGTTCTATCTGATTTTGGCTGTCATATTTTGGGGAATGAACTTTCATTTTGCTCAGTTCATGATGTCTGAGTCGAGCTTTATAGAAGCGGCAACATGGAGATATATCTTCGGGGTGTTCACCTTAATAATTATCGGTTGGAATTCATTGAGGAAGATCAGATTAAAGGATGTATCGATTAGAGGAGTTGTATTAGTAGGTTTCATTGGCCTATTTGCTTTCAATTTGTTATTCTTCAAAGGATTACAACTGACCAATGCCATTAATGCGTCTCTACTCGTCAATCTTAATCCGATTATGACGATACTCTTCGCCTCAATGATGTTAGGTGTCAAGATCACACGCTATCATGTAATCGGAGCTATTGTATCGATTTTTGGTGTAGGCTACCTGCTATTTCAAGGAGATTGGCATCAGTTGCAAGCCTTACAATTAAATCGTGGGGATCTATATATTTTTGGTGGAGCGTCAATATTTGCATTATACAATGTGTGGGTTAAGATGTTTCAGCGCACGCTATCCAGTCTAAACTTTACAACGCTCACTAATATCGGATGTCTTTTAGGGTTCTTGTTACTCATTTCGATTCAGCCTGTTTCCGTAAGCGTGGCCCATAGTCCGCCATATTGGCTATGGTGTCTCGGAATCGGCACCTTGGGGACGGCATTAGCATATTTCTTTTTTAATAAAGGCGTCGCAATGATAGGCCCTGATCGAGCAAGTATGTTCCTAAATCTTACGCCCTTTACGACGGTGCTTTTTGGAGTCGTATTAGGACAACCATTGCATGACTATCATATCATCAGTGGCTTGATCATAATAGCGGGAGTAAGTATTGCACAGCGAGCAAAATAGTGCAGCATCAGTACTATCCTATAAGTCCAGATAGAACTCAACTGAAGGAAAACACCATACAGGAAGTACTAGGTTACGATTACTGATTGACATTGAATGGAGCAGGGATGTATGTATAATTTCGTAGCTTAACTCAAGAGATTTAAGAATTAAATTATTGAAGTGATATCCAATACTATGAGCATAATGATTGTTCAACGATTGGTTGGGCAAATTCTTTGATGAAAAGTAATCACATGTTTAAGAAGCTAGTTGGCATCATATCAATTTTTCTTGTTTTGAGTATTCTGGCTCT
>CAZDHV010000201.1:4563-5904 GCA_964505335.1 uncultured Saprospiraceae bacterium
TAGATGAGGGTCAAATGCTAATACCCAAATGGGACAGCTTATACGCTATCGGAAAGTTTGAGATTCAATTTATTAAGTCCAGGCATTGGCAATACCCAGATGAGGAACAAAGGAAAGCTTTATTAGATAATAAAATAGAGGAACCTTTGACTACCCCAGCATCAATTATGGATTATAAGGAAGGAGATAGCTATACCATACTGGTGTTGTATGATAGTTTGAGGTTCGCCATTCAAGGAAGTGCTGGATACCGTCAAGGGAGCTTACCGACTGACTTTAAGGCGGATGTCTTATTTCTTGCCATTGCAGGATTGGAAACCATGGATGTGAATTATAAGGATGAATTTCAAGAATATCTAATTGATCCCTTACAACCTAAAGTATTAGTGCCGATACATTGGGATGACTTTACAACTCCGTTAGGAGATGAATTAAAAACGACGAACCTGATTTTTAACTGGAAGTATAAAAGTAACTTGGGACAAGCGTTCAAAGCCATCGAAGTCAGGAATCCCGAGAAAAAGATTAGGGTATTGAAGCCTTGGGAGCGCTATAATATTTTGGATATTATGGAGTAATGTTTTTTCGGATGTAGCCGCTCTATTCGAGGGCTGAATGTGATGGTTATCTTAGAATTATATAAGTCTCAATGTAATAACATCGAGTTTCTAATTTTATGTTTTAGATCAGATTAAACGGGAATTGAAAAGTTGAAGACGACTCTATAGAGCGGAACCGCTTGAAGTTACTTATACCATTCCTTAACCAGTTCCAACGCTGGCTTATACTGGACAGTGAAGTCCGCATTGACGGGTTCGTTGACATGATGGAGCCAATTCCACAAGAAGCCGCCTGCGATCCAGTCCTCATCCCAAAATGTCTTATACAGTGCCTTCATCAGATTGACCTGTGTCTCATTATTAGGGGTGTCACCGCCATGATCATGTATCCATGGAGTTTTACCAGCGCCGTCGACGCTACGATAGCCATATTCTGTAAACAGTATCGGGCGCTGCATACTGACACTGAGTGCTTTAAGTTTTTTCTTAGTGGGTCGCCACTTTCTAATTGCCTTGCGCACCTTAGGAGTCTTGCCAGCTACGACGGGGAAGTAGGCATCTATACCGATATAGTCCAACCTATTCCAAAAGGTGATATAGGTATACTCGTCCCAGTTAGCGCTATAGGTTAGATCCCCTTCAAATGTTGAGCGAATCTCTGTAATAATGTTCTGCCAAAAGGCAGGTCGATTTCTTACGAACTCTCTCATCTCTGTACCCACACAGAACATGTCAACCTGCAATGAGTCTGCGACTCGGGCGAGATCCATGATATAGTCCT
>CAZDHV010000202.1:0-5893 GCA_964505335.1 uncultured Saprospiraceae bacterium
ATACATTGCTCGATAGGGCCGAGCATGTTTTTCTCCCATGGTTGTATGGAGAGTGTACGAGCATCTGGCGTAGAAATATTTGAAACTTGACTGAGCGCTGTCGGCGTACCATAATAATCCACCTTCAGACCGTTGAGCATAGATGGAGAGGCCTTACCGGCTCTAATCTTAGTGAGCTCACTCCCTAGATGATCTAATGTCTTTTCGAATAAATCTTTTCCGCTCGCTAAAGTGCTTTCTATTGTTTCCATATTACTACGACGTGTTAGTCAAATTTAAAACGGAATCAATTATACTAAAAGTTTCGAATACGCCTTAGAATTCAAGGTAGTCTTACCTCCTGACAAAAACTTATCTACCTCAATAGCAGCCTCACGGCCCTCACTGATAGCCCAAACAACAAGTGATTGCCCGCGCCTCATGTCACCTGCCACAAAGACTTTGTCTACAGTAGTCTTGTAGTTGTCGTCAGAGACATTACCACGATCTGTTAAGCTGACCTTCAGATCATTGATCAATCCTTCATGCTGTGGATGAATGAATCCTACTGCTAACAATGCCAACTCACATGGTATGGTGCGCTCGCTACCTGCTACCTCTTTAAATGTAGATCTGCCTTGATCTTTATCGAAGTACCATTCGATATCGACGAGTTTAAGTCCAGTCAGTTCGCCCTCGTCATTGCCTACGAACTCTTTAGTCAGAATCGCCCACTGTCTGTCGCAACCTTCTTCATGTGAGGATGATGTTCGCAGTTCCATCGGCCATAACGGCCATGGTGTACTCTCTGCTCTCGTAGCAGGTGGCTTAGATAATAGCTCAATCTGTGTAATGGTTGTGGCCTTATCTCGATTAGAGGTTCCCACACAATCCGCTCCCGTATCACCTCCGCCGATCACGACGACATTTTTATCCGTGGCAGCAATCAACTCTTGATCAAACTTGGTCTGGCCAGCAACTTGTCTGTTGCGCTGCTCCAGGAAGTCCATGGCAAAATGTACACCCTTCAATTCTCTACCGGGGATCGGCAAGTCTCTCGGGATCGTGCTCCCACCACAGAGGACAACGGCGTCATATTGATCAACCAATTCTTGGTGAGTAATGTCCACACCTACATTGGTACTTGTGCGAATTGTCACTCCGGATTGCTCCATGATCTGTACTCTTCGCTCGACTATCCACTTCTCTAATTTAAAGTCAGGAATACCATATTGCAGCAATCCTCCAACCTTATCATTGCGCTCAAAAAGGGTCACCTCATGACCGGCCTTGTTCAGCTGATCAGCGGCTGCCAGCCCAGCAGGACCACTGCCGACTACTGCAACCTTTTTGCCTGTGCGTTGGATGTTTTCTTCTGGCTTCACCCAGCCTTCTTCATAGGCTCTTTCGGCAATAGATTTTTCGATATGCTCAATCGTAACTGGATCACTGTTGATTCCTAAGACACAGGCCTTCTCGCATGGGGCTGGACAGATACGACCTGTAAACTCTGGAAAGTTATTCGTACTGCTCAGAATCTCATATGCTTCCTTCCAATCCTTCTTATAGACAGCGTCGTTAAAGTCTGGAATAATATTGCCCAGTGGACATCCATCATGGCAAAATGGTATGCCACAATCCATACATCTCGCAGCTTGATCTAAAGTCTTCTCCTCGGGAAACTCTACATAAATCTCCTTATAATCATCGACTCGAGACTTGGGATCTCTCTTACCTGGTAGATCCCGATCAAACTTCATAAATCCTTTTATATCTCCCATTGTCTTTTTCTTTTTTAGCTCATCACTAATTCGGCCTTCTGAGCCATCTCTTGCAATACACGCTTGTACTCCACAGGCATGATCTTTATAAAACTTTCCTTGGCCTTATCCCAATCTTGTAGGATATCCAATGCCTTAACTGAGCCTGTATACTTAAAGTGATCCCTGACCAATTTTCTGACGTCAGCGAAGTCTTTCTCGCCCAGTTCTTCGATTTCTACCATCTCTGGGTTGATGTGATTTTCAATATCGCCAGTCGTATCAAATAGGTATGCCTGACCGCCACTCATGCCAGCTGCAAAATTACGCCCTACACTTCCTAAGACGACAACTGTACCGCCCGTCATATACTCACATCCATGAGCGCCGACGCCTTCGACGACCGTCTTGGCACCACTGTTACGCACAGCAAATCGCTCTCCTGCAACACCTCTGATATAGGCTTCTCCTGAGGTAGCTCCGTAGAGTGCAACATTGCCGATGATGATATTTTCACTGGCTTCAAATGGGGCCTCCCGGTCGGGTGTAATAATCAACTTCGCACCGCTTAGGCCTTTACCGAAGTAATCATTGGCATCACCTTCTAGTGTGAAAGTGAGACCATTGATGCTAAATGCTCCAAAAGACTGTCCCGCAGAGCCTCTAAATCTGAAGTTGACCGTATCGTTATCAAATCCTGCACTACCATACTTCTTAGCGATCTCGTTACTGAGCATCGCACCAACCGTACGGTCTGTACTGACAACAGGGAATATACTTTGGATGGTAATATTCTCTTCAATCGCCAAGCCCGCATACTCAATCAACGATCGATCAAGCACATTGTCTAATTCGTGATCTTGAGCAACATTATTGTAGTTGACCTGTGTATCTGTCAATTCATCTCTAAATAAGATTGGACTTAAGTCTAGATTCTCCAGCTTCCAGTGTCCACGATCTTCTCTGACTTGTAATAGATCTGATCTGCCGACCATCTCATCAACAGTTCTGAATCCTAACTCTGCCATGATCTCTCTAAGATCCTGTGCTAAGAAGTTGAAGTAGTTGACAACGTGATCCACCTTGCCGGTGAACTTCTTGCGCAACTCAGGATTCTGTGTGGCGATTCCTACTGGGCAGGTGTTGAGGTGGCATTTACGCATAAGGATACATCCCTCTACTACTAGTGCCGCCGTTGCAACGCCCCACTCCTCTGCGCCGAGCAAGGTTGCTACTGCCATATCTCTTCCGGTACGTATCTGACCATCGGCCTGAAGGACTACACGGTTACGGATTTTGTTTTGAATGAGTGTCTGATGGGTCTCAGCAAGACCCAGCTCCCATGGAAGACCTGCATATCTAATTGAGCTCCACGGCGACGCTCCTGTACCGCCATCATGTCCTGCAATAAGGATGTGATCTGCTTTTCCCTTAGCGACACCAGATGCGATAATTCCTACTCCTGCTTTAGAGACAAGCTTCACGCTGATGCGTGCTTGCCTATTGGCGTTCTTGAGATCAAAGATCAGCTGTGCTAAATCCTCAATTGAATATATATCGTGGTGTGGTGGTGGTGAAATCAATCCTACCCCTGGCGTACTATTTCTAACACGAGCAATCCAGTTGTCAACCTTATGTCCGGGTAGCTGTCCTCCCTCTCCTGGTTTAGCACCTTGAGCCATCTTTATCTGAAGCTCTACAGCATTAGTCAGGTAGTTGATCGTTACGCCAAATCTCCCCGAAGCTACTTGCTTGATCGCTGAGCGCTCCCAATCTCCATTCGGAAGCTTATCAAATCTTGCTTCATCTTCTCCGCCCTCGCCACTATTGGATTTTCCTCCAATTCTATTCATTGCCTTAGCCAGTGTAGTGTGGGCTTCATGTGAAATCGACCCAAAAGACATCGCTCCAGTAGCGAATCGCTTCATGATTGATTCTTTAGACTCCACTTCATCGAGCGGAATAGAATCACCTTTTTTGAATTCCAGTAAGCTCCTCAACGTACAAGCATTCTCATGCTGATCATTGATAGTTTTAGCAAACTTCTTGTAGACGCCAAAGTCACCTGTTTTAGTGGAGTGCTGTAATAGGTGTACAGATGCTGGATTGAACAAGTGGAATTCTCCACGGCGCTTCCATTGATATACACCGAGGTCGATGAGTTCATTCTGAAGCTCATTTTCAAATGCCACTCGATGCTTAGTCAAGACCTCTTTAGCCAACATGTCAAAGGTCATACCCTCAATACGAGATACCGTGCCCTTGAAACATTTGGCCACGACCTCAGATGAGATCCCTAAGGCCTCGAAAGCTTGGGCCCCTCTATATGAAGCGACTGTAGAGATACCGAGCTTAGACATAATCTTTAATAAGCCCTTATTGACTGCCTTGATGTAAATGTTCTTGTACTTATTTATGTCATACTCACTATCGAGCTTGCCTCTATTGTAAATAGCTTCAATACTTTCATAGCTCAACTCTGGATAGATGGCATCTGCTCCATATCCTAATAACGTAGCAAAGTGATGTGTTTCTAAGATGTCTCCACCTTTTACAATGATCGAAGCTTTCTGACGGAGGCCTTGATTGACTAGATAGTGATGCACAGCTCCCGTACTCAATAGTGATGGCACTGGCGCTGACTGTTCAGTGACAGTTGTGATGTTATCAAGGTAGATCAGATTAACACCATCCTGAATAGCCTTCTCTGCTTGTTTGCCTATCTCCGTTAGCTTAGCCTCTAAGTCACCTGACTTATGATCTTTGTTGAAGGAGCAATCTATAGTAACTCCCTTATATCCAGCAATACTGATGTGCTTCAGCTTATTATAACTGTGCTTATCCAATACTGGACTCTCCAGTCGGATGAACTTAACGGTGTTGTTTGACGTATCAAGGATATTAGAACTACTGCCCAAGACCGTCTTCAGCGTCATATACTCCGCCTCCCTTAATGAGTCAATTGGAGGGTTAGTGACCTGAGCAAATTGCTGCCTGAAGTAGGTAGAAATGTGCTGAGCATATCTAGATAATACTGCCAGTGGCACATCGGCGCCCATCGAACCAATCGGATCTTTTTTAGCCCTTAACATCCCATCTATGATCAACTCTTCATCCTCGAGCGTATAGCCCTGTGCGGTCTGGCGTAGTATTAACGGAATATCACTTGTAACATCCTCGCCTTCTTGAGTTGGAAGGTCATCAATATGAACCTTGGAATCTTCTAACCAACCTCCATAAGGCAATTTATTACAGATTGCATTCTTCAATTCTTCATCACCGATGACACGCTTCTCATCTAGGTCTGCCACCAAGATTTTACCCGGCTCCAATCTTCCTTTCTTGATAATCTTAGCTGGGTCAATCGGAATGACGCCAGTCTCAGAAGCCAAGATCAAGTAATTGTCACTCGTTAAGCAATAGCGTGATGGACGAAGACCATTTCTATCGAGCGTTCCTCCTATCAAAGTTCCGTCTGTAAAACACATACTGGCGGGACCATCCCACGGCTCCATAAGCGCCTCATGATATTCGTAAAAGTCTTTCTTATAGGACTCCATATACTCAGCATTCTGCCAAGCCTCTGGAATCATCATCATCAATGCATGAGGTATTGAGCGACCATTAGCCACTAAAAACTCAAGGACATTATCAAAGATTGCGGAGTCACTACTTATCGGATTAAAGAGCGGGAACATCTTATCCAACTCCTCTGGTGTAAACAATTCACTTATGATATCCTTCTCCTTAGCTCTCCACCAGTTTTTATTCCCTTCGATCGTATTGATCTCACCATTGTGAGCGATGACTCTAAATGGTTGCGCCAGTTTCCACCGAGGCACTGTATTAGTTGAAAATCTTGAGTGTACCAATGCTACAGCAGAAGTCAGATTCTCGTTCTTGAGATCTAAGTAATATTGTCTTACCTGTCCTGAAGTTAACTGACCTTTGTAGATGATTGTCTTAGTCGACAAGGATGGTACATATAAGTCGTGCTTATATTCTGGGTAGGCTGCCACAACTTTATGCGTCAAATATTTTCTCAGGATGAGCAACTTGCGCTCAAACACATCATCAACCTCTTGATCGCCTTTTGGAACAAAAAACAAGTGATATATATCGGGTTCTGATGCACATGATGCCTCACCTAAAAT
>CAZDHV010000203.1:0-5873 GCA_964505335.1 uncultured Saprospiraceae bacterium
TGCCATTCCCTGTGTCCGATCGAGATTTAGTCTGTTATTATGAGCGAACCCAAGATCCTGAAACTAAAGTCGTTACAACTATCTCTTATGCGACACCAGAGTTAATCCCCGAAGAGGAGAGTCTTGTTCGTATCCCTTCATTTGACTCTTATTACATCCTAACACCTGACGACGACGGATGGTTAGATATGGAGTATTTCCTAAAGATCGATCCAGGTGGGGCACTTCCTGCTTGGGTAGTCAACTTAGCAGCTACAACTGGTCCTAATAGCACAATGAGAGCACTCTATAAGGTGATAGCCTCAGGAAAATATGATGACATTGTTGTTGAAGGTATCGTAGAGCCTTAACCCCCACATATTAGTAGACACATCGAGTTTTTGCTCTTATCCTATCCATCCTACTTTAAGAGAGCAAGACAATGATTCATTTCATTTTTTAGTTGGTCGTGGATTTACTGTATTAATCAGATCATTGGATAGAGAACATTGTATTTTTGCGAACTAATAATTTAATCATGCAGATAGTTAACGGTTCTTACAGGTTCAGTGGCGAGGTAGATGCCCTGGAAATAGTGGAGCAGTATGGCTGCCCACTCTATGTTTATGATTACGACATCATCGAGCGTCAATATAAACGATTGACGGATGCGTTTAGTGGTGTGAAGCTTAAGATCAACTATGCTTGTAAATCCTTAACTAACGTCAATATCCTAAGGCTGATCAGACAGTTAGGGGCGGGCTTAGACGCAGTTTCTATTCAAGAGGTTAAGCTTGGTCTGCATGCAGGATTTACTGCAGATGAGATATTATATACGCCTAACTGCGTGAGCTTTGAGGAGATTGAAGAGGCCGTAGAGCTTGGGGTGAAGGTTAATATTGATAACATCAGCATCTTAGAGCAATTTGGTCAGAAGTACCCGTCATATCCTATATGCGTAAGAATCAATCCGCACATCATGGCTGGTGGCAACTCTAAGATATCTACAGGGCATATAGATTCTAAGTTTGGAATATCAATGTATCAGTTACCGCTTGTTGAGCGCATAGTAAAGGCCACAGGGATGAATGTCGAGGGTCTACATATGCATACAGGATCAGAGATTCTTGATTCGCAGGTGTTCTTGAATGGTGCTGAAATCCTATTCAATGCCGCTAAGTCATTTGATGAGCTGACTTATATCGATTTCGGTAGTGGCTTCAAGGTGTCCTATAAGGATGATGGCATTGAAACTGATATTGAGGATTTAGGTGAGAAGATTACCAAGCGCTTCAAGACCTTTTGTAAAGAGTATGGAAGAGAGCTGACATTGAAGTTTGAGCCCGGCAAATACTTAGTCAGCGAGGCAGGATATTTCTTTGTAAAAACTAATGTGGTAAAGCAGACCACCTCAACAGTATTTGCTGGTGTAGATTCAGGTCTTAATCACTTGATCAGACCTATGTTCTATGATGCTTATCACAAGATTATCAACGTCAGTAAGCCTGAGGCCAAAAGCAGAATCTATACGGTTGTCGGCTACATATGCGAGACGGACACGTTCGGCATTAATCGCAAGATCAATGAAATCCAGGAAGGCGACATTCTTTGCTTTAAGAATGCGGGAGCATATTGCTATCAGATGAGTTCAAATTACAATTCACGGTTCAGACCCGCTGAGGTTCTTGTTTATCAAGGCCAGGCTCATTTGATCAGAGAGAGAGAGACATTCGCTGACTTACTGAAGAATCAGATAGAGTTGTCGGATCTCATTCAGGTTCCGGCTGTCGTGTCTTAGAAATGATGATCCTTCCATAAGTGCCAGAATTACATTGAACAGAATAGTTAGTATACAAGATTGAAAGAATAGCAGATGAAGGATTTAGCATCCAGATATGACCCGTCCATCGTTGAAGAGAAGTGGTATAAACATTGGGAAGAAAGTGGTTATTTCCACTCAGAACCAGATGACCGTGAGTCTTATAGCATAGTCATACCGCCCCCGAACGTCACCGGTATACTTCATATGGGGCACATGTTAAATAATGCGGTCCAAGATATCCTGATTAGAAAGGCTCGACTCGATGGTAAGAATGCATGTTGGGTGCCAGGCACTGATCACGCTTCGATAGCGACAGAAGCCAAGGTGGTACGTATGCTTCGTGAGCAGGGCATTAAGAAATCTGATCTGACCCGAGAAGAATTTCTGAAACATGCTTGGGCATGGACAGATAAGTATGGAGGAATAATACTTAAGCAACTAAGAAAATTAGGAGCATCCTGTGACTGGGAGCGCACGGCGTTTACCATGGACGAACCGCGGTCAGAGGCCGTGATTCAAGCTTTTGTAGATCTATACAATCGTGGAAAATTATATCGAGATTATCGGATGGTTAATTGGGACCCAGAAGGGCAGACCGTACTCTCTAATGAGGAGGTCCTACATAAGGATGAAACAACCCGACTGTGTCATGTGAAGTATCAGATAGAAGGAACTGATGATCATATCGTCATTGCTACTACTCGTCCCGAAACTATCATGGGGGATACCGCCGTGGCAGTACATCCTCAAGATGAACGCTATGAGAAGTACAAAGGCAAAAATGTTATCGTACCGATCGTCAATAGAACAGTACCTATCATTTTCGATGATTATGTAGATCGGGAGTTTGGGACAGGTGCGCTCAAAATTACTCCTGCACATGATCCAAATGATTATGAGATCGGCAAACGACATAACTTGGAGACTATAGACGTTCTTAATCCTAATGGGACCTTGAGTGAAGCGGCACAGGTATACATAGGGGATGATCGGATTGTAGCGAGGAAAAAAGTTATCAAGCAGCTCGAGGCCGAAGGTATTATCGACAAAATTGAGGACTATACGCACAGCGTAGGCCGTTCAGAGCGGACGGATGCTGTAGTTGAGCCAAGGCTATCACTACAATGGTATGTAGACATGAAGTCATTGGCAGAGCCCGCATTAAAGGCCGTGATGACCGATGATATCCAATTTTATCCTGAACAACAAAAAAACACTTATCGACATTGGATGGAAAATATCCGAGATTGGTGTATCAGTAGACAGTTGTGGTGGGGACACCGGATTCCAGCTTACTATGTCGGTGATGAAGTCGTTGTTGCTACGACGGCTGAAGAAGCACTGAAAATAGCCCAGGATAAATTTGGAAGTCACATCACAGCCGATGACCTCAGCCAAGATGAGGACGTGTTAGATACCTGGTTCAGCTCTTGGCTATGGCCCATTACATGTTTTGGAGGATTTGGCTCTAAGGAACTTGACTATTACTATCCCACATCGATCTTGGTGACGGGGTGGGATATCATCTTCCTGTGGGTTGCTCGTATGATTATGAGTGGCTATGAATGGCAGGGAGAGATGCCGTACAAAGAAGTGTATTTCACAGGTATGGTTAGGGATCAGCAACGTCGCAAGATGAGTAAGTCTCTTGGTAATAGTCCCGATGCGCTTAAACTGATTTCAGATTTTGGCGCAGACGGTGTAAGGTTTGGCGTGCTATCCAGTTCTCCGGCCGGAGGTGATTTACTCTTTGATGAGAAGCTCTGCGAGCAAGGACGAAACTTCTGTAATAAGCTCTGGAATGCCTTGCGCCTTGTTAAGGGCTGGGAGGTGGACGAGAGTCTGCCAATGCCAGCGGCGAATAAGCTTGCCATAGAGTGGATCACACAAAAATTGGACGCAACTATAGCTGATATAGAATCAGACTATGCCAGTTATAAGCTTTCGGACATGACTATGAAGCTCTATTCCTTCATATGGAATGACTTCTGCTCGTGGTTCTTAGAAATGATCAAGCCAGAATATGGCAGCCCTATCGACAGTGAGTCTTTAGCTGCTATACTAGCCATATACGAGCGCATATGTGTTACGCTTCATCCATTGATGCCATTCGTAACAGAGGAGATTTATCATAACCTTTCTGATAGGGAGGCTGGCGATGATTGCATTATAGCAAGTTTTCCTACAACGCAGTCTGTGGATTCAGACCTATTGTCAAATTTTGAAGTGCTTAAGCGATTAGTTTCTAAGGTGCGCGACACCAGAAATGCTAATCAACTCAAGCCCAAACAGCCGCTCAAGCTTTATGTCGAATCAGGTTCTAAGACCTTTTTAGTCAAGCCAGAGCTGATTAGCCTTGTAGAGAAGATGGCATTCGTTGAGAACTTTGAAGTGATTGATGAGCTGCCCGATAACGGTTCCGCTTTCATGTCTGATAATGAGAAATATTTCTTGCAGTTTGAGGTTGAAATCAATGTTGAGGAAGAACGCAAGCGATTACAATCTGAATTGGATTACGCCATTGGATTCGTTACATCGGTAGAGAAGAAGTTGAGCAACGAGCGTTTCGTACAGAATGCTCCTGAAGCGGTAGTTAACAATGAACGCAAGAAGCTGGCTGATGGACAGGAGAGGGTGAGGATATTGCAGGAATCTTTGGCAAAGCTTGCTTAGCCAATAATTGCATCAGCTATATAGGCTACGTCTTGTTCAAGCTTCTCTTTGCTTGTAGGGTTGGCAGAGCTTGACAACTCTGGAGATTGTAAGGTACTCACCAAGCTTAACAATTCACTGGAGGTGGTGATGAGGTGCGCTCTGCCATTCTTGATTAGTTGTTTAGCATAAGCAAACTTAGTGTACTTAGGTCCATATATGATAGGTATGTCATAAGGAACTGCTTCTTGAGCATTGTGGATACCTTGACCAAATCCACCACCGATATAAGCTAGACTGGCATATCGATAGAGATATTTTAGTATTCCCATTCGATCGACGATTAGTATTGGATCTTCGTTTAGCTCCTCAATATGGGAGTGAGTCATTATCCTTCCTCCTAGAGTCTTTTTAATCCTGGTAATATTCTCATCATCGATGTGGTGAGGGACAACCAGTAATTGATAAGATTTGATTATCTCCTCGTATATAGGTGCAAAGATTTGAATGTCCTCAGTATGAACACTTCCTAATATTAGGGTGGGGCGCCGACCACAAAAAGTTCCAATAAGCTCGTCTGACCAGTCATGAGCAGCATGCGTATATGCGGATAAATACCTGATGGACTCGGTCAACTTAATATTATTCAAGGTTTTTTGATCGGAGAGATAATCGATGGTCTCTTGATGAGAACTAGTAATCAAGGAGGAATGGTGATACACATCCTCCCAAAGTCCCGCCCAAACAACCTTTGCACGCTTTGCGGTATCTATGCTATGTTCGATCAGAAATAAGCTAATCTCTCTATCAATTATAACACGGAGTAGATTAGGCCACATGAAGTTGTGGGCAATGACTACTCGGTCTGGCTTAATCTCATCCAGATAATCTGCAACGGATGAGCGCTGATCTATTGGCGTATAGCTTAAAGTGGACCATAGGTCGGTTTCTTTTTTCAACACATTATATCCACTATCCGAGAAGAAACTCAGATGAATATTTGCTGATGATCTGATAGACGATATGATAGGCTTTATACTTTCGTATTCTCCCAGTGAAGAGCAAATGAATAGGATGTTCAATTGATCTGTTTGAGGGCTTACACCTTGTAATACAGGGGTTTGTCTAAGATTTAGCCAAATCTTGATCGAAGATTGGATTGGGACGATTCTGAGGAGACTAAAAATACTGCTGGTGATCCATCCACTGACTCTATAAATTATCTTTGATTTCAATATATAAGTTGCTCTCTTGCTGCAATATAGATTGTGAAGTTATTAACATTCATGTGCCTACGCACTTTTCTCAGATAAAAGTAAATAGAGTAAATTGCACCATCGTAAGAAATCAACATGGGATTTGATAAGACGATTTTGATTACAGGAGGAGCGGGGTTTATCGGCTCGCACTGTATTCGACT
>CAZDHV010000204.1:0-5848 GCA_964505335.1 uncultured Saprospiraceae bacterium
CAGTAAGTTGGCAAGCTGAGTAGAAAATTCATGAGGAACTATGGCCAGTACAGCGATGACAGCCCAGAATCCTAACCATATTACATTAGTGAATATAAACTTACGTCTAAGACGTAGTTCAACTGCTATCCGATAGATATAGTATATAGATAGTGCAGGTGCTATGAATTGGTAAACCTCCAATAGTTATTTTCTCGTGTGTAAAAATATACCAATCTCGTAGCAAAAGCTATACCAAGGGCAATAAGTGAGAAAATAAACTCTAAACTGTCGGTTTAGCACAGTTGATTACACTGCAAAACTCTCACCACAGCCACAGGTGCGGGCTGCATTTGGGTTGTTGAAGTAGAATCCTTTACCATTTAGTCCCCCACTAAATTCAAGTGTAGTATTGCATAGATATAGGAAACTTCTTAGGTCAGTAACGACTTTGACACCATTATCCTCGAAGACTTGGTCACCTTCCTTGGATTCATTGTCAAAGTCCATATTATACGTAAGTCCAGAGCAACCTCCACTGGTCACTGACACTCTCACAAAGAAGTCTTCTGCTAAAGACTCGTCTCCTTTTAGCTCTGCTATTTTATCTTTTGCGCTTTCCGCTACGTACAACATATCGCACAATTTTAGATGAACAAAATGTAGAGTGGCTTAGTCAGCCATTCCGTTCTTGGTCTTATAATCTTTGATGGCACTCTTGATCGCATCTTCTGCTAATACAGAACAGTGAATCTTTACTGGTGGTAAAGCAAGCTCTTCTACGATATCCATATTATCAATTTTCATAGCATCATCGATAGACTTTCCTTTAAGCCATTCTGTTGCCAATGAACTAGATGCAATCGCTGAACCACAACCAAAGGTCTTAAATTTAGCATCCTTAATCGTCTGTGATGCCTCATCTACTTCTATCTGAAGTCTCATTACATCACCACACTCCGGAGCACCAACTAAACCAGTGCCTACAGTGTCTTTAGTTTTATCCAGCGTTCCAACATTCTTCGGATTCTTGAAGTGTTCTAAAACTTTTTCTGAATATGCCATTTCGCTTTTTTATTTACTTATTAACAAAGATATGTCCTATTGAGTTCCTATGCCTAATTTCTTAATGCTCTGACCACTCTACCGCTTCGAGATCTACGCCATCCTTATACATTTCCCATATTGGACTAAGGTCTCTCATATGAGTTACACCCTTAGTCAACATATCAATGGCGACATCAATTTCTTCCTCCTGAGTAAATCGCCCAAGGCTAAATCTAATGCTACTATGCGCCAGATCATCTCCAAGTCCTAAGGCCATTAATACATATGATGGTTCTAAGGATGCCGATGTACATGCACTTCCAGATGATACTGCGATGTTCTGATTGAATGTCATCATCAATCCTTCGCCCTCAACATGCTTGAACGAGATATTGGTAACATGAGGCATGCGATGCTCCGTATTGCCATTTATATATACTTCCTCAAGATTGGCACTCAATCCCTGCTCCAACTTATCTCTTAACTTCGATAACCTTGCTGCATCCTGATCCATCTCAAGTCGCGCTAATTCTGCTGCTGTTCCTAAACCTACTATTCCAGGTACATTTAGTGTTCCTGACCTCATCCCTCTTTCATGTCCTCCGCCATCTTGCTGGGCAGTAACTTTTACTCTGGGATTCTTCCTATTTACAAATAGGGCTCCAACACCCTTAGGGCCGTACATCTTATGACCTGTAAATGCCATCAGGTGTACCCCTGTCGCTTTAGGATCTACTGGTATCTTACCTACTGCCTGAGTAGCGTCACTCATAAATAGTACGCCATGCTTAGCACAGATCTCCCCGATAGCTTTCATTGGCTGGATAACTCCAGTCTCATTATTAGCCCACATTACTGAAACCAATATGGTTTTGTCAGTAATGGCCGCTTCTAATTTCTCTAAATCGACTATTCCATCTCTTTGAACTGGCAGGTAAGTCACCTCGGCGCCCAACTTCTCGAGCTTTTTGCAAGAATCTAATACCGCCTTATGCTCTGTCTCAAGCGTGATAATATGATTGCCTTTGCGGCTATACATCTCGAAGACTCCTTTGAGCGCAAGATTGTCAGACTCTGTAGCACCAGACGTAAAGATGATTTCTTTAGGGTCTACATTAATCAACTTAGCCACTTGATCTCTGGCATAATCGACGCCTTCTTCTGCCACCCAACCGAATGGATGACTTCGACTAGCTGCATTGCCAAAATGGCTATTAAAATATGGTAACATAGCTTCAACCACTCTTGGATCACAAGGTGTCGTTGCATTATTATCAAGGTAGATTTTCTGTACTGCCATAACTCTTATTTTACCAAGTCACCAGCAAAACAGCGTGGTTCTTGATTGGTTGTGCAAGTTTAGACAATATTACAATAGCGCACAGTAAAATATGCGCAGATCTGTCATTTCAGACTCCTCTTACTCAATTATTCGCATCCAGATTAAAAGAAGCTTTAATATGTACCTTTGTCAGCAATAATTTCAACGATACATTGAACTCTATTAATCCTCGACTAAATAAAATTCTGAATCCCCAGATTCATGAGGTCAAAGATGTGTCTTACTATACGACAGGGATCATAGATGATCAGGATTTCCTAATTCTATCTCAGGCGATTACTTTGTTGGAGAGTGAAAACTTAGCCCATAAGAAACTAGCCACTGAGATATTGTTGGCATGTGAAGCGGTCAGCTCGCAATCCAAGCGAATAGGCATAACAGGATCTCCTGGAGTAGGAAAGAGCACATTCATAGAATCGATTGCCAAGGAGTTGATCAATAATGACCATAGAGCTGCTGTCCTTACCATAGATCCTACAAGTATAGATAATCGCGGGAGTATACTAGGAGATAAGACGAGAATGGATCAGCTATCTCAGGACAACAGGATTTTTGTAAGACCTAGCCCAAGTCGATCTTTCTTAGGTGGTACACATGCGTTGACTTATGAAGCTATCATCATGTGTGAAGCATGCGGGATAAATTATATCATAGTGGAGACAGTCGGCGTAGGCCAATCTGAATATGCGGTTAGCGATATTGTTGATTGTTCCATACTGTTGCTACTTCCTGGAGCTGGTGATGAACTGCAAGGGATTAAAAAAGGGATCACCCAGATCGCGGATCTCATAGTTATTAATAAGACTGATGGAGAACGCATTGCCCTAGCCCAACAGGTAGCACAGGATTATCGAGCCGCTGCTCATATCACGTCGAACTCTACTAAAGATTGGAATACGCAAGTATGTCTGCATTCTTCTATTGATCCCAAATTTGACCTTCAGGTGATTGATCAAATCCAGCAATATTTTGAGCAGTACGATTATACTGTTAAGCGCAATGCACAGCGTCAGAAGATATTAGATACCCGACTGAGATATCATCTCAGCGAAATCCTAAGCAAAACCATCGATGCTAACGAAATAACTTCTCAAGTATTGAAAAGTCCCAATCTGCATCCACTAAAAGCTGTAGACCAGCTACTCAAGAGAATAGACATAGAACTGAATTTGGACTAGATGAAGATATCGTTGCTCAGGTTATTGCTGGCATATCTCCTCATGCCTATGATTGCTCAGTTGTATGGACAAGAGGCTGACTATTTCAGATCTCCGATCAACTATAACACTCGGTTGTCTGGTTCCTTTGCAGAACCACGATCGGCACATTTTCATGCAGGAATAGACTATAAGCAATTGAGAGGAGTGCCATTTGATACCATCTATGCAGCTGCAGATGGGTATATCTCAAGAATAAATGTCAAGCCAGATGGGTATGGCAACGCCCTATACATTGATCACCCTAACGGTTATACCACCGTCTACGCTCATCTACATCACTTCAACAAGTCGATCACCGAGTATATGGAGTCGACCATGACTAGGAAGAAAATTCATAAAGTAGAACACTATCCCTTAAAGGATCGGATGAGGGTAAAAAAGGGGGATTACATAGGTGTTATGGGCAATACAGGTAGATCTTTTGGAGCACACCTGCATTTTGAAATCAGAAAAACCAGCAGCGAGACGCCTGTCAATCCAGCTCTATTTGGTCTCAAACCAAAGGATAATCTTACACCAACGATTAATGGGGTCGTAGTCTACACGCTCACACCAGATGGCGAAGTCCTGAATAAAAAATATCATTCTGCCACCTATACTGGCAGTAGCAAATATTCCTTAGGCAAGAGTCCTATCGTCACAGATGGTTTGATTATCGGCATTGGTATACATGCCTATGACACCATGAATGGTGCGAGTAATCACAACGGTGTATATGGTGTAAACGTGCTCAATAACAAGCATGAAATTTATTCTTTCCAAATGGACAGTGTCTCATTTGATCATAGCCGATACATACATGCCCATATGGATTATGAAGCGAAGATTAAGAACAGATATATCTCTAAATGCTATCGCCTCAATACCAATCCATTAGAGATTTATGATACCACCCTCACTACGGGGCAAATCATAACCTCTGATGTTTTTCCTAGTCATATTGATATTGAGGTTTATGATTTCGAAGGTAATCAAGCCAAGATTTCATTTGAGATTCTTAGGGATCGCGCCCCATCAATCATTAGCAAACCCTTAGATAGCATTTTTCAACGCTTTACACCTAATGATTCCATCAAGGGTAGATCGGGATCTTTTAGTTGGACGGCTCCTCCAGGAATAGTCGATAAGCCGACCTATTTATCTTTTTTCAATACTGCTGATACTCTTAGCATTGAAGCTAAAAATGAAGTACCCCTCTTCAAATACTTACGGCTTGCCTACTCAAGCGACACTGAGCTGCCATCGAACAGTATCATTGCGACTAGCGATAATAAGGGAAACCTAAAATCACTTGGATGTGAATCAAAAGATTCGACGACTATCAAAACCTATGTCATAGAAACTGGTAAGTACTGGGCTGATGTAGATACTATCTCACCAAGCATACAAATTATCTCATTACCGGGGTCAGATAGAAATAGATTAAAATTTCAAATGAAAGACAACTATGAGCCTGTCTATGGGAGAGATCAGATGAAGTTTGAAGTAGTTATTGACGGACAGTGGACGCTCTGTCAACATGATATTAAAGACAATTCTGTCTGGTGCGATATTGACTACCAAGGGCCATTAAGAGACCATCAAATCTCAATAGTCGTGGAGGACGCATGTTCTAATCAAAGTGAATGGAAGCGAACAGTTAGATATTAATTTGTTCAACTTTTTAACGGTATTTGATAAACAAAAATGATACCTTAGGCGTCAATAAGTAAAAAACTATGACCACTCTCCAAGTTGGCGAAAGAGCCCCAGCATTCGATTCTGTTGATGAAAATGGTGATCCAATCTCTCTTTCAAATTATATAGGAAAGAAGTTAATTCTCTTTTTCTACCCAAAAGATGATTCTCCGGGATGCACAAAAGAGGCATGTAATCTTAGAGACAATTACAGAGCGCTGACTAAGGCTGGTTATGAAATATTAGGGATTAGTCCTGACAAATATACTAAGCACAAGAAGTTTATAGACAAGTATGAGTTTCAATACTCATTGGTGGCTGATCCAGATAAAACGATCATCAATGACTATGCTTGTTGGGGACCTAAGAAGTTCATGGGCAGAGAAGTTACCGGAGTGTATAGAACTACATTCCTAATAAATGAACAAGGTGTCATAGATCATATTATCACTAAAGTAAAAACTAAGGATCACGCTCAGCAGATACTTGAGCAAGCGCAACAGATGGCTGTTGCTCAATCATAAAATAGCCGCTCGCTGATATGGTCGGCCAGATACCAGTTCTCAAGACTGAGTCTATAGTG
>CAZDHV010000205.1:0-5796 GCA_964505335.1 uncultured Saprospiraceae bacterium
TGCAACAGGTAGAGAGTGTGGTATTCGTAGATAAGATACTGGCAGAGTGTCACTTGCGCCGCCTAAAGGTCCTATCTAAGCACGATAGTATTATCTGCCGCCAGAGTGATAAAAGGCTCGTGACAGGCATCATATGTCGTATCATGAATCAGATCTTTGGCAAAGCGACGTATAGCCTGGATGTGGATGGTGAGGTATTCAAGATTCCTAAGAAGCGTAAGTCGAGACTCGGGAGAGTGGCCACGGAGGTGGTACATACGTTGTTTGGGTTGACCTACCAGGCTAATGCGCCGCCCAAACGAGTAATCGAGTATTCAGTAACGAGTAGCGAGAACCCAACGGATGCGAGTGTCTGGCAGAGCCGGAAAGGTGCAGTTGTGACAAGTCCACCCCCTGCCCCCATTCGACAAGCTCAGGGCAGGCTCTCAAGGGGGAGAAGTGCTGCTGCCACTACCCTATCTGATGATAAGATTAAGAGTGAGCGAGTTAGGCGGTTGAGAGATCGGATTATGGGTCGAGAATGAAGTTATAACTTGTGCCATATGAAGAAGATAGAACTGCTGAAAGTGAGACACTTCAAAGAGCGATGGTAGTCTCAACTCTGTCATTCTTTAATCTCAACCATACTTAATTATTAATTCATCCTCGAGATCAAAGTGTGACAAGACCATCTTGAGCTTTCGAAATTTGCTATTATTATCAATATTGGCTTCGATAAAGTAGTTTTCATTTAATTCATATGCGTATCGCAATGCGTCCCTATCGTTCTTAATCGGAATAAGCTCATGTAGTTCAGAGTTAAAAAATGACGACGGGTTTTCATTAAATAGCTCTGTCATTATATGATAGTACATTTTAGCCACCTCCTTCTCAATAACCTTTTCGTCTCGAAAAATGTAATACTCTAACTTTTTGTGGATGGGATTAGGTGAGTTATAGATCGTATACTCGGCACTGTCAGAGTCGATGTCAATGTCTATGTCGTCAGGATAGCTCCAGATGGCATAAAATCGCTCTAATAGTAGATCAAATCTCTTCCTAAGTTCAAGTGGAGTCCATTGATCTATTTCTTTGAGATATCTATTTAACCAGAGGCTACTATAAATATATCCCTGCTCACCTCCATCTACATTCATGCTTTTTTTGGCCTGAAATGATTTATTACTGAGGGCTCCATTATTACCGCTTAATGTGAGATTGGCAATTGTATTGAGATACTTTTCACCCATGAGCTTCATTTCATCTTGATCTAAGTCGTTCGACCAGTCTTTAACGGGCTTTTGAGGAAAAATATGCTCTATGGTAATATTCGGATTGTCAATAGAGACATACTCTTTGTTATTATAATTTTCCAGTAGCTCTAAGAGATAGAGTTTGTTTTTTGACTGTATGTTGTAGACATCTTTTTCGCTCAACGCATTCTTAATCTCTATATCGTTAGGCCATCGCTGGTATCCCGTTTTTTTGAGTAGCGATGCTTTGATGGAATCAACATAGTTATTGGTATCTACATCGTTATTGAGCGTCATGAATATCTTATTCAATGCATTGGTTGGGATATTAAGTATAAATCGGCGCCAGGTGAACGATTGTATGGTTCTCAATACTTCTACCAGTTCCTCCATTGTTATTGTTCCTGATCCATAGTCTTGATATACGGATAGCAGAAATGGGTAGCTGGTGTTTATCTCTAACTTCTTAATGTACAGAAGCTGTTGCCGAATCTTAGGGTCTTGCTCATTTTTAGGATTAATCAGTTTGTTATAGATATAGGATAGCTCTTTTAATTCACCCAATACAGCATTATAAAACTCAGCATCTCGGTCATTATATTTAGACTTAAACTCCTCGTATACCTTGCCTCGATTTGGTATTTTTTTGTTCTTTATGGTCAGGTAATCCCGTATAAACGCAGATACCCTACTCTTATCATCAACCTCATTTTTAGCATTAGACTCTATAACCTCCCAATATGTGTTAAAGACCTGAATCTGTCGCTTGGGCTCCAAACCCATGAGAATATAGTTTCTGATAAGATCTGCCTGTGACAATTCTAATCCTGTAGAGTTGAGACTCTCAAAAATACGTTGTGGATCATCCTTGCCCCGCTCGAGCGATATCTCGACGAACAGTAATCGGCGTAATCCAAGGAGTATGGTATCAAAATTTTCTTCGTTTATGCGATTCTTAAAGTATAGATAATTCTCTATTACCTTACTATACTCTCCATATTCCTTTGGGTTATTGTCAGCCAGCAAATACCTTAGGGCTTTGGCATTATTCTCCGTAGGTTTAAGTTTCAATTTGCTATCATCCTTGGATACGAACTTGTTAATGATGAAGGTCTCATTGAGCTCGGTTGCTTTGGCGGTACGGTCTGATTCTACTGCATATTTGTACAGAGCCAGATATAGCAGAGATATAGTAGTCAGTCGCTGCTGTCCATCGATAATCACTAATGCTTTCACCTCAGATGAGGTATATACTCCCTCATGTATGAATACGATACTCCCGATGAAATGAGTGCTCAATTCATCCTCACTCCCCACCTTAATGATATCATAAAATAGCTGTTTACACTGAGCTTCCTTCCAGTCATAGTTGCGCTGGTATACGGGTATAACGAACTGAGTTTTGTTCTGCTCGAGGAATGTGTTGAGGGTTGTCTCTGTGGCTTTCATGTATGAATTATAATGTCAATGGAATATAGAATTGATCTGTCTGTTTGATATGTTTTAGGTCAAGTTAGGTATGACATAATAGCTTGCTCCCGTACCGATGATATAGGTAACATGTTTGCCCTTAGCCATTATCCTATTGCTTTTTCTATTATCTCAATCTCCTCCTCAGTGAGGCCATAGAGCTGATAGACCATCTGGTCGATCTCGGACTCGAGTATTGAGGTGTCGGCACCAGGGTCTTGCTTTTTAATGGTGATGATCTTATCGACCTTATCTTCTAAGATATCGGACTTGATGATCGGAATTTGTTCTAAGTATTGCCTAATGAACCGATAGTATCCGCCTCTGATGGTTTGGGTGATATTGGCATAAAAGAATAAGATCAACTTAGAATTTAATACTCCTAAGTCGGACTTATCCAAGCCGTTGATAATATAGGCAGTATTGGTACAATAATAAGCCGCAGAATCATCATATAGTGCTTGACACTGATTAGAGATATCAGGTAACATCACTTTACCCTTTTCAAATTCTTCATAATATGCACATGCTCTCAACTCCCACCAATAATCTCCTTGATCATATCTCTTCTTAGCCTTTGACTCATAGTATTCTAAATGTTGAGCTATGGCAGGATATCTGGCTTCTATTTTTTGCCATGCATCCGATTCGTTAAGATCCCCAAACCATTTTTTGGTTTGCCCACATTCTAAGAGTATTAGATAATTCTCAGACTCTGGACACTCATATCGTTTAATATCTCGCCCAGCTAAAAATGGCTTGATCACGTCTGCACTATTAGCATCTTCCCTGATCAATCTGTTCTTGGTCTCTTCATCAATGACAAAAGCTTCGTTGAGCCCTGTCTTAATTCCATAATATATTCGCCCGTCAACATATTCATTCAGGGAGACTCCTTGAGATCTAATTTTCTTCACCAATAGTTGGGTGGCCTTATCACTCATTATCCAGCCATCTTGACTTAACTCGTCTGTTAGCACCTCGATATCATTTTCATTAAGATAATTATCAAGACCATCGACATAATCCAGTGTGTCAACATTTACCGCTCGGATTGTCTCAATAGGATTGCTACGAGACAGACTCAAAATCAATGGATATGTCGTCACCTCCTCGAATACTGGTAAATCTCCGAAATCAATAATCTCCTGGACTCGAATCGTTTGAAAATAGTCTCTCATCGTCTTGCCATATCGAGCTCTCATCCATTTATTAGGTATGATATAGTTGAACTGACCTGCCGACCTTAATAACCTCATGCCAAGCTCCACGAAATAGACATAGATATCTGCGCTACTGAGATACAAATCATAGTCACTGTCGAGATAAGGTTTCAGTTCCTTGAACTCTTCTTGTCTGATATACGGCGGGTTACCCACGACCATATCAAATCCGACATATTCTCCCTCATCATCCAGCACCTCTGGAAACTCAAAGCGCCACTCCAGGGCATCGTGATAGATCTGGTTATCCTGTATGTCCTGGATATATTCTTTTTGCTGGTCTATCTTTTGTTGTAGGGCTTTTTGAGCTTTGGCTTTTTTCTTTTGTTCTGACTTGGATAGTTCTACCTCTATGAGCGTTGCTCCAAATCTATCGTAGAACTGATTCTCAAACTTAGATAGTTTCATCTTGTCCTTGGAGTTGACTTCGCTCTGAAAGTCATTTTTAATCGAACCGATTAGGCCCTTGAACTCTGCTTTTTGAGCCTTGTCAGTAGCATCCTTATAGCTCTGGACGGCTGCCTTGTATGCGTCTATGGAGTACTTAGATTTTTTGAGTGTTTGTTTGAGGCTGTCTTGTAGACCAAATCTACTGACCAGAGAGTTGCCACACTTGATATTGATATCGATATTAGGCAGGGTTTCTAACTGGGTGTACCCACTATCGGCGGTGTAGTAGGCGTTTTTGAGCAGTTCGATCCATAGCCTCAATCGACATATTTTGACTGAGTTAGGATTGATGTCGACACCAAAGAGGCAGTTTTCGATGAGGGTTTCTTTCTCATGAAAGAGCATCTCCTGGACCTGCTGTATCTCTGGTATCGTGTTACCTTGATCTGACAGATGATAATCATAGAGCTCGTCAGTCTCCTGGTGAAGGATCATGAGTTCGTCATTCTCTACCTCTGCCCTATAGTATCGGACTCTATCACCATTCTTATAACTGAGTATACCGAGGTATGACTTCAGCGCTATGATCTCATTGAGCATAGAGACTAGGAAGTGTCCGGATCCGACTGCTGGATCACAGGTCTTGAGTTGATTAATGATCTCGTTAGCTTCAGCTCGTGCTTCTTTAGATATCCCGATATAATCTCTCAATTCATTGATGCTGGAGGCTTCATAGCCTTTGAGCTCGTTAAATCGTGTTATCACACATTGATGTAGGGTCTGACGACACATGTACATGGTGATGAATCCAGGGGTGAATACAGAGCCTTCTTTGTACCCATTGATTTTCTCGAATATCAGCCCCAATACAGCGGCGTTAATTAGATTTTTGTTTTGCTCTTGTATTTCTTCGCTGCCCTCTGTACTGAAATCATAACTATCTAAGAATAGGAATAGATACTCTAATGCTTTGATCTGTCCTTTTCTTCTCTTTCCATCATCGCCTTTGAGCACTGTCTTGTCATAGATAGTAATGACGGGATCATCTTCCAGACCGCTAATTCTGATCGTGGCAGACTCTACGTCTGATGGTTCAAATAGAGAACTATTGAGGTACGGTATGCGCCGATATTTGTCCTGTAGGTTAGGTCGACGAGACTCGGGTCGTACTGCCAATACCTGAAAGAATAACTTATTGAGAGCATCATAATTGCCTATATCCTGATAACTCAAAAACCTATATGACTGATCTCCTTTGTGATAACTCACCAATTGAGCTTCTAAGAGTTTCAAAAAGAGAATCCTATTTATCCATGTAATACTTAACTCTAAGGCCGCATTGTATTTGCGCTCCTGATGGTTGTCTCCAAATGATATGAGTTTAGAAGGGCTGATATCATACTCGAGTATGTTCATGGCATTCTCAATGAGGCTACCTGAGTCTGGTTGTTCTTTGCGAGCTATGAGTTTCTTATTCTTAA
>CAZDHV010000206.1:0-5747 GCA_964505335.1 uncultured Saprospiraceae bacterium
ACGATATCCGCCATCTTTCCTGGCACGAGTGTACCATACTGATCAAAGACCCGAAGTAATTTAGAGGCCTCGACAGTTGCACTCTTGATCGCTTCATATTCAGGCATGCCAGCTTCTACCATATACTCAAATTCCTTAGCATTCTCACCATGTGGGCTCACACCAGAGTCTGTACCAAAGGCTATTTTGACCCCTGCCTTATAGGCCTTGCCAAAAGTCTCTTGGATTAGCGGTCCAATTTCTAATGCCTTTGGTCGGATGATCTCGGGGAAGAATCCTGGCTTCAATGCCTTCTCATAGGTAAACTTGCCCGCAGAGATGGTTGCGACAAGATAGGTGCCCCGCTTTTTCATCTCTTCCATAATCTCAGGAGTCATCATTGTGCCATGCTCGATACTATTGATGCCTCCCTGTACTGCACGCATCATCCCCTCGGGACCATGGGCATGTGCTGCCGTCACGAAGCCATAATCATTGGCGGCATTGACCACAGCTTCTACTTCTTCTAACGTAAACTGGGCTCCCTTGCCATCCTTGGCAACGCTGAGCACCCCACCTGTTGAGGTGATTTTGATCACATCAGCACCATTTTTATATCGTTGACGAACAGCTTTCTTAGCATCCTCGACACTATTAATAACGCCCTCCGCAGGACCAGGGTCCCCCTGGAGCTCACTTTTCATGCCATTAGTGGGGTCCGCATGACCGCCTGTCGTGGCTAGAGATTTTTCAGACGTATAGATCCTTGGGCCTTTGATCCAACCCTTGTTGATAGCGCTTCTAAGAGATACATTCACACCAGTACCGCCAAGGTCTCTTACTGTCGTAAATCCTGCCATCAGGGTCCTCTCAGCGTACAAAGTCGATCTGAGTGCTACATCTTGTGATTCAAGCGTGTATCGCTCAATGTATCGCGCTGGATTTAACTCTCCCTCAATATGGATGTGCATATCCATAAGTCCAGGCATGACAGTCTGATCGGTCAGATCAATTAACTCAGCTGTATCAGGTGGTGGAGCATAACCACTGATTATGGCATCGATCTTATTGTCGACAATAACAATCGTCTGCTCTGTAGCCGCAGAATTACCGACACAATCAAGTATCGAACCGCAATGCAAATATTTCGTTTGCGCATATAACTGAGAGGCCCCTAACAAGAGGCTTAAAAGAAGAAGTAGATGTTTCATTTTAAAAGCAATTTGTGCTTTCAAAATAAGAAACATATCTAACTAGGTAGAGACCTGATCAACTTCTAATTGTACAGATACCTCGATCTATTCTTGTCAATCTCTCTGAAGAATGGGTCACTCGTATCCTTAATAAATCGAATGGCCTCCCCTGTACTCTTCATTTCAGGTCCTAGGCGCTTGTCAACATTTGGAAACTTATTGAAGGAGAATACCGGCACTTTAATCGCATAGCCATCCATATCATTGACAAGATCAAAGTCGTCAAGTGTGTAGTCACCTGTCATCACCTTGGTAGCCACATTGAGATATGGAACCTTATAGGCCTTAGCGATGAATGGCGTCGTACGAGAAGCACGAGGATTGGCCTCTATCACAAATACTTCATCATCTTGGCTGATGGCAAACTGTATATTGATTAGGCCTTTGATATTTAATGCGAGTGCCAGTTTCTTAGTGTATTCGATCATCGTCTGAATGATCTCATCGCTTAGGCTATAGGGCGGAAGCACCGCTGAACTATCACCAGAGTGAATCCCCGCAGGCTCCACATGCTCCATGATGCCCATAACGTGTACCTTCTTACCATCGCAGATCGCATCGATCTCTGCCTCACGAGCTCGCTCAAGGAATTGATCGATCAATACCTTATTATCAGGCATGTGCTTAAAAATGCTCAGGACCTGTCGCTCAAGCTCTTCATCATTGATGACGATTTTCATCCTTTGACCACCTAATACATAAGACGGCCTAACAAGTACTGGATAGTTCACTCGATTAGCAATCTCGATAGCATCATCAGCAGTGTCTGCTACGCCATACTTTGGATAGGGTATATCTAACTCTTTTAACAAATCCGAGAATGAGCCTCTATCTTCGGCAAGATCCATATCGGGAAACTGTGTTCCAATGATCTTAATTCCTTCGGCGTGAAACTTCTCCGCCAGCTTTAATGCTGTCTGACCACCAAGCTGCACAACTATTCCCTCAGGCTTTTCGTGCTCGATGATTTCTTGGATATGTTCCCAGTAGATCGGTTCGAAATATAACTTGTCCGCTATATCAAAATCAGTTGATACGGTCTCAGGATTACAGTTGACCATGATCGCCTCATAGCCCATCTCTCTAAGAGCAAGGACTCCATGGACACAGCAATAGTCAAACTCAATGCCTTGGCCAATCCTGTTCGGACCAGAACCCAGCACAATGATTTTCTTAGGATTATCAGAGACGATACTTTCATTCTCCTGCTCAAATGTGGAATAGAAGTATGGAGTCTGCGCCTCAAATTCTGCAGCACAGGTATCCACCATCTTGTAGACTCTGCGGATGCCAAGCTTTTTGCGTTGCGCAGTGACCTTTTCAGGATCTACTCTCATCAGCCAAGCGATCTGTTGATCCGAGTAACCCGCTTCTTTGAGTTCTCTGAAAAATTCCGTTGGTATATCCTCTGGAATGTTAAACTTCTCAAGCTCCTTTTCCATCTGGACGAGTGACTTGATTTGCTTGATGTACCAAGGATCTATCTTGGTGAGCTTATGGACAGTCTTACTCGGCACACCCAATCTAAGGGCGTCCTTCAGTCTAAAGATTCTATCATCGCTGGCTTTCTCCAATCTCTCAAGGATATCTTCTGTCTTGATCCACTCCTTCTTATCAGAGCCCAATCCATGCCTGCTATTTTCTAATGACTGGCAGGCTTTCTGAAGAGCCTCTTTGAAGCTACGACCGATAGCCATCACCTCCCCTACTGATTTCATCTGTAAGCCTAATGTCGCATCGGCACCAGTAAACTTGCTGAAGTTCCATCGTGGCATCTTGACAATGACATAATCAAGCGTAGGCTCAAAATAAGCTGATGTCGTCTTAGTAATTTGATTCTTAAGTTCATCGAGATTATATCCTATGGCCAGCTTAGCAGCAATCTTAGCAATTGGATATCCCGTTGCTTTACTGGCAAGTGCTGATGATCTAGAAACTCGAGGATTGATCTCAATACAGATGAGTTCTTCTGTTTCGGGATTTTGTGAGAACTGGATATTACATCCCCCTGCGAAATTACCCATCGATCTCATCAACTGTATGGCGTCGTTACGCATCTTCTGATAGGCTGTATCTGATAGTGTCATGGCAGGCGCCACAGTAATACTATCCCCTGTGTGGATCCCCATCGGATCGAGATTCTCAACCGTACAGATGATCACTACATTATCGTTCGCATCCCTGAGCAATTCGAGCTCATACTCTTTCCATCCTAATACTGCCTTCTCTACCAGTACTTCATGTGTAGGTGATGCATTGAGTCCTCTCTGGAGGGCCTCATCAAAATCTTCCGCCTTCATCACAAAACCACCGCCATATCCACCTAGCGTATATGATGGTCTGATCACTAGTGGAAATCCGATCTTCTGTCCAGCATCTTTCCCTTCGAGGTAGCTATTAGCGATGTAAGATGGCGCCACATTCTGTCCAAGTTTGATGACATGCTTTTTGAATTCTTCACGATTTTCTGCAAGCTCTATGGCCTCCAGATCCACACCAATCAATCTTACATTGTGCTTGCCCCATAGTCCTTGCTTACCGGCGTCAATGGCCAGATTCAGTGCGGTCTGCCCTCCCATAGTCGCTAGAACTGCATCAATCTTACGTTCGGTTAGTATCGTGTCTAAACTCTCTACTGTCAGCGGCATCAGATAGATATGATCTGCAGTAACCGGATCGGTCATGATCGTCGCTGGATTGCTATTGATTAAGCTTACTTCTATCCCCTCTTCTCTCAGCGATCGAGACGCTTGAGATCCAGAGTAATCAAATTCACATGCTTGTCCTATGATGATGGGTCCGCTACCTATGATCAGTACGGATTTGATTGAAGTGTCCTTCGGCATTCTCAGAAAATTTCGCAAATATAACCATAGCTGTTAGAAGACTAAATTTGTACTCCACTATTAATAAAAAAGACTAATATGAAAAGAGTCCTCGTCACAGATAAAGTGCATCCCCTATTGAATAAGGGGTTGGAGCAGATGGGTATGGCGGTAGTTTATGAACCCAAGATGCCATACGATGAAGTTAAGATTGCAGTAGGCGACTATACTGGAATCATCATCAATAGTAAAGTCATCTGTGACGAAAACTTTTTACGTACAAACAAGCATTTAGAGTTTATAGGGAGACTGGGATCAGGACTTGATATCGTCGATCTACCTGTAGCTGAATCATTGGGTATAGCAGTCATCCGGTCACCAGAAGGCAATGCTAATGCTGTGGCAGAACATGCCATCGGGATGTTGCTATGTCATATCAATAATATCGCAAGAGCTAACCGTGAGGTCAGTCAATTGTCTTGGAACAGAGAAGCGAATCGAGGTATAGAACTCGAAGGACGCACCTTAGGGATTTATGGCTTTGGTTATACGGGTAGTGCTCTGGCTAACAAGCTACAATCGTGGGATATGAACCTGATCACCTATGACAAGTATCGCGCAGATATAGAACAAGATTTCCCTTATGTAAGCGAAGTTTCGCTTGATGAATTAGTAAGCAGTTCTGACATTCTCTCCATGCATCTCCCCTTGACTCACGAGACCAGAGGAGTAATTAATGAAGACTTACTCAGAAAGTGTAAGCCCGGAGCAATCATCATCAACACCTCTCGTGGACCCATCCTCAATTCTAAAGATCTACTGCATCATCTTAGGACAGGTCACATAAGCGCCGCCTGCCTTGATGTCCTTGAAAACGAAAAAATGGATCAACTCACTCCAGATCAACGTGAAGTGTATTCAGAACTCCTAGGCTTGGATCAGGTGATCGCTACGCCACATGTGGCAGGATGGACTCAAGAGTCGCTGGTCAAAATAGCTCAGTATCTGCTGACTAAGATTGGTGCATTCTACGGTCTGAAGCCCAATAATTAACAAAAATTCTATATTTGATTTCATTAAGGACGTTCTTGCTTTGCAATGACGTCTTTTCTTATTAAATATGGGCAGTCAGACTATTTCTCGGAACTTTTGAGCCGAGACTTTTATTTATACCCTCATCAAGGGTACCACTATAACAAGGATATTATGAGCAAAATAGCTTACTTCACACAGGAGGGATACGATAAAATCGCAGAGGAGCTAGAAGACCTCAAGACCAGAGGCAGATCAGAGGCGGCAAAAGCAATAGCAGAGGCAAGAGAAAAAGGAGATCTATCCGAGAATGCAGAATATGACGCTGCAAAGGACGCTCAAGGCATGCTCGAAATGAAAATCCATGGCCTCGAATCTTCAATAGCAAACGCACAGATTATAGATAGCAGTAAGGTTGATACTTCGCAGGTCTCTATCCTCACTAAGGTGAAAATCAAGAATCTAAAAGTCAACAGAGAGATGACTTATCAGATAGTCTCCGAGTCAGAGGCAGATCTAAAAGCAAAGAAACTCTCAATAGACTCACCTATCGGCAAAGGTCTTGTCGGCAAGAAAATCGGTGACATCGCTGATATCCAAACTCCTGCAGGCATGATGAAATTTGAGATCTTAGACATTACAGTCTAACCATGGCCAG
>CAZDHV010000207.1:0-5726 GCA_964505335.1 uncultured Saprospiraceae bacterium
CTATCAATCCGGAGCACTTAAGCTTGTTATGATCTATGATCACGGGGTATTAAATGGGGTTGTAACTAAATATAAAGAGACGGGCGAACTTGTGGAGCGAGTGACATTCGCGGATAACGAAGAGAATGGTCCTTTTGAAGAATATCATGAGAATGGCCAGATCAGATGGAAAGGAAGCTACTTGAATGGAGAAAATGAACATGGACTCCTTGAAGAGTTTGACGATTCTGGTGAGCCTATTAGAAGGATGATGTGTAGCGATTTAGCAATCTGCAAGACCATCTGGACTAAAGAAAATGGAGATATTACAGAATAATGCGGTTGCTTTCTATAATATATGTGCTCTGCTTTTCAGCTCAAGTCCTCTACGGTCAGTTAGGGGGTGTTGGTACATTTGAATTTTTGAATCTCACTCCTAGTGCAAGGATTACTGCATTAGGAGGGTACAGCTCAACCTTACGAGATAACGATGTCAATTTAGGCTTGCTCAATCCCGCTGCACTTAACGATGGAACCCAAGGTCAAGTCGCCATCAATCACAATTTTCATATTGCAGATATCAATCACGGCTATTTTGCCTATGGTTTTGGATTGGACTCATTAGGTATTAACCTCGCTATCGGAGGGCAGTATGTGAGTTATGGAGAGTTCATACGTGCTGATACTCGCGACAATATTCTGGGGACATTTAGTGCTGCAGAATATGCATTGAGTATCAGTGCTGCCAAGTTGATTAGTGATCGATTGTCGGTAGGAACCACATTTAAGTTGGTCCGTAGCGATCTTGATCAATTTGATTCCTTTGGTATCGCCTTCGATTTAGGTGTTCAATATCTTAAGCCCGATAAGGATGTGGTATGGTCTGTACTAGTGAGGAATATAGGTGTGCAACTGAGTCGCTTCAGTGATAGAAGAGAGTCATTACCTACTGATATCCAAATTGGTTATGCAAAGAAGTTAGCTCACCTACCGTTTAGATTTTTAATAACAGCGAGGGATCTGCAACGATGGGATATCCGTGAATCGACACGAGTCGAAGATGATCCCATTTTTATCAACCAGACAGTGACAGAAGAATCGGGATTGCAAGTGTTCACTAGCAATCTGTTTAGGCACTTAGTCTTTGGAGGTGAATTCATAATTGGTCAGAAGGAAGCACTGAGGCTGAGATTTGGGTACAATCATCAACGTAATCAGGAACTCCAGAGTAATGTGTTTAGGAGTTTTGGAGGATTCAGCTTTGGTGTCGGTATTAAGCTGAAGAAGTTCAGATTCGATTATGGCTTGGGTAATTATCACCTAGGTGGAGGAGTCAATCACTTGAGTTTAATTATTGATTTAGGGGATAACGGCAGAATATTTTAGACTTTAATCGGGATATGGGATAGATCTACCCGTGAATTAAAGATTAATTAAGAACCTTTACTGTTAACTTTATCGTTTAAATTTCACAATACATAGACATGAAAAGATTGACGATCCTTATAGTTGCAACCTTATTGAGCCTTTCAGTATTCGGCCAATCTGCTGATGCGAGCGCTCAGCCGAACTCTAATCTATGGAAGACGCTTTCTAAGATTACCTACAAAAAAGAGTATGACGAGTTTTTAGGATTCAAGATCGATAAGCCCGTTTTTGCTCAGTCTGTACAGGATCTTGAAGATAAAGAAGTGGAGGTAAAGGGGTATATCATACCTGTAGAAGGGTATAAGAGCCATACTGAGTTTATCTTTTCAGCTTATCCATATAACTTATGTTTCTTCTGTGGTGGCGCTGGACCAGAGACCGTGATGGAAGTAGAGAGCTCGGTTCCGGTAGAATATACCGCTGAGCAGGTTACACTTAAGGGCACTTTAAAGCTAAACCCAGACGATATTAATAGACTCATGTACCTATTAATTGATGCAACGCCGGTTGAAGAGCAGTAGTCTACGGCTACAGGTCTTGGATATTTTTTTGGCTACAGCTCATTATTAAGTCTTATCGGGCTTTGTCTCCTTGTTAAAATTTGTGAACTTTATAACAGTTCTGATTTTTTGAACAGCCTAAAAATTATTACACACACAATCTAAATCATGAGTATTGTTGAGTTGAAGGTGCCTGTAATTGGAGAGTCAATTACTGAAGTAACGCTATCATCTTGGTTAAAGGAGGATGGAGACTTTGTCAAGTTAGACGAGCCAATCTGTGAGTTCGAGTCTGATAAGGCGACTTTAGAATTTCCTGCTGAAGCAGAAGGAAAGTTGATATATGTTGCTGCAGAAGGAGATGATTTAGAAATTGGAGCAATAGTAGCTAAAATAGATACTGCTGCAAAATCCACTGCCTCAAGTCCAAAAGCTAAGGAAGCACCAGAACCACCAGCACCAGCACCAGCGGCGTCTACACCGGTTGCGAGTGCTGCAGCGATCAAGAGCACTGGTGAAGTAAAAGAAATGAAAGTGCCAGTTATCGGTGAGTCGATCACTGAGGTAACGCTATCATCGTGGTTAGTAGGCGATGGAGACTTCGTGAATATAGATGATCCCATCTGTGAGTTTGAATCTGACAAGGCCACTCTAGAGTTTCCCGCTGAGGCATCAGGTATATTAAGACATGTCGCTGGGGAAGGAGATGACCTAGAGATTGGAGCACTTGTTGCCAAGATAGAAGTGGCTGAAAAAGGTGCTGCGCCTGCACCTAAGGCGGCGCCAAAAGTCGAAGAGAAACCAGCTGCATCAGCTCCAACAGCAAGCGCAAGTTATGCCGCAGGACATCCATCGCCATCTGCTGCTAAGATACTGGCGGAAAAGGGTATGTCGCCAAGTGACGTACAGGGAAGTGGTGTAGGAGGAAGAATCACGAAACAAGATGCAGTAAGTGCTGCTCCAGCGGCAAAACAGACTGATATGGCCGCTACGGGATCAGTAACACCAACTGCGCCATCATCATTTGCTCGAACTACCAGAACAGAAAAAATGTCTCGTATGAGGCGTACGATAGCCTCACGACTTGTCGCTGCTAAGAACGACTCAGCCATGCTAACCACATTCAATGAGGTTGACATGACTAACATTTTTGCCTTGCGCAAGAAGTACCAAGAAAAATTCGTCGAGAAGCATGGTATTAAGCTGGGCTTTATGTCGCTTTTCGCTAAGGCTTGTGCGCAAGCGCTGATGGAGATGCCTCAGGTAAATGCTATAATAGATGGTGACCATCTGACCTATCACGATTATGCGGATATCTCGATTGCTATATCTACTCCGACAGGTCTCGTTGTGCCGCCAGTACATAACTGTGAGTCGCTGGACTTTCATGAGATAGAACTTAAGATTAAGGAGCTGGCGGTTAAGGCTCGAGATGGCAAGTTGACACTCGACGAGATGAAGGGAGGTACCTTCTCAATTACCAATGGCGGGATCTTTGGCTCAATGATGAGCACACCGATACTGAATAAGCCACAGTCGGCTATACTGGGTATGCATACTATTAAGCAACGTCCGATAGCAGTAGATGGTAATGTTGAGATCAGACCTATGATGTATCTCGCACTATCCTACGACCACAGAGTCATAGATGGTAGCACATCTGTTACATTCTTAGTGAGGGTAATAGAGTTACTTGAGGATCCTGTTAGATTAATGATGAACATATAATAGGGAATGACATTACAGGAATTTTTTGATGCATGTACCAATAATCCTGAGATTATAGGATTCTATTTCGTAGCGCTCCCGCTAACAGCTTTCCTTGCGAGCGTATTTGGTAAGGGCGAAGGACACCTGTCACCTTGGAAGTACCTCTATACGGTACTCGTCTATGCGGCGACTATTCCAGGCATATTTGCTATAGTCCTCAACGTCTATCTATTTCTGTTCGAGCGGCAACCTATTATGCAGAGCAATCTGTTTACTCAAGTCTTGCCAGTTATGGTTATGGTGTTAACGCTCTGGTTAATTAAAAGAAATGTGCCTTTTGAGTATATACCGGGATTCAATAAAATTTCTGGCCTCATTATGGTCATGATGGCGATTATAGCGGTGATGTGGTTATTGGATCGTACGCGGATTTTTGCGGTGACATTCCTGCCATTCCAGTATGTGATCCTGATGTTAGTCGGGTTACTCGTCGTAGCCAGATTAGGACTTAAGAAGTTGATGTAGACATCATCTCACAATTATTCCTTAGTATAGCATATCAAATTTGCCTGATATGCTACGTCTACTGCTTTTCGTTTTCGTTGGTCTTAGTTTTCTAAGTGCTTCTGCTCAATCTGTTCCTGAAGCACCACTCATAAAAGAAGGGGAAGGACCATTCTCACAAATGATCATTCGTGGTGCGACGCTGATCAATAGTACTGGAGCTCCCCCAATAGGGCCGGTTGATATCGTTATAGAGGATAACATCATTACAGATATTCAGGTAGTTGGGTTCCCAGGAGTAGAGATAGATTCGAGCCGACGACCTGCACTAAAATCTGGAGGGCATGAGATCGATGCCTACGGAGCATATGTCTTACCAGGATTGGTTGATATGCATGGGCACATCGGTGGGCGCTGGCAGGGCGCTGGCGGCGAGTATGTATTCAAACTATGGATGGCTCATGGCATAACTACCATCAGAGACCCCTCATGTGGTAACGGGCTAGATTGGGTGCTTAAGCATAAGAGATTGAGTGAGTCAGGAGATATTACTGCACCAAGAATATTGGCCTACACGGCATTTGGTCAGGGCTCTACCGACCCTATCAGTACCCCTGAGATGGCACGCAATTGGGTTCGACAAAATGCTGCTAATGGAGCTGATGGTATTAAGTTTTTTGGTCTGGCTCCAGATTTGTTTGCAGCAGCTCTTGATGAAAATAAGAAGCAAGGATTGCGCTCAGCTTGTCATCATGCACAACTTGAGGTGGGCCGCTGGAATGTACTGCATTCCGCAAGAGCAGGATTAACCAGTATGGAGCATTGGTATGGATTGCCAGAGGCACTATTCGACGATCGTACCATTCAGGATTATCCTCTAGACTATAACTATCAAAATGAACAGCATCGTTTTGGTGAGGCCGGTAGGCTATGGAAGCAAGCTGCTGAGCCTCACTCAGATCATTGGAATCAAGTGATGGATGAACTCGTCGAGTTAGACTTTACGATCGATCCAACTTTTAATATTTATGAGGCCAGCCGAGATCTACATCGGGCAAGACGAGCGGAGTGGCATGAGAGCTATACCATACCGAGCCTGTGGCACTTCTATCAACCCAGCAAGATATCTCACGGATCATACTGGCACTACTGGGGAACAGAGGAAGAGGTCAGCTGGAGGCAGAATTATCACCTATGGATGACATTCATCAATGAATACAAGAATCGAGGCGGTCGGGTGACGGCAGGGTCGGACTCAGGTTTTATTTTTCAATTATATGGATTTGCTTATATCCGAGAGCTCGAGCTGCTGAGAGAAGCAGGTTTTCATCCACTGGAGGTGATCAGAGCTGCAACGTTAAATGGAGCCGAAGCACTAGGCATAGACAACGAAATCGGAAGTATAGAGGTTGGTAAAAAAGCAGACCTCATCATCATCGATGAAAATCCGCTCCAGAATCTAAAAGTTCTGTACGGTACAGGAGCCATCAAGTTGACCGAGGATAACGAAGTCGTAAGAGTAGGAGGTGTCAAGTATACCATCAAAGACGGCATCATCTATGACGCCAAGCAACTGCTCGCTGATGTCAAAGCTATGGTCGATGC
>CAZDHV010000208.1:0-5654 GCA_964505335.1 uncultured Saprospiraceae bacterium
TATAGAACTGCGGGTTAATCCTCTCTGGTCTTACCGATCAGTTCGAGATAGCCATCAACAACATCATTAGGCACAGCTATGGAGAGGTGGTAATGCGATATGCGCCAGTCTCCATCGACGAGTTGCACAACTCCCGATGCTCGGCAGGTGCCCATCCAGGTATCCAGAAGTTCATCAAACCATGCTAATCGATTATCATCGGCCATGGTGATATTGCGTTCGATAGTCTTAAAGTCCCACGCTGATTCACGCTCAAAATATTTACCTAAGAGCGCCAGCATCTCTTCACGAGTCCAGCGCTCCGAGGCATCAGTGCCGATATAGATGCCACCTTCGAGCATAGAGCCAAAAAAGACGGTCTCGTCAGCCTCGGCAGCAGCTTGATGCCAGCCATTGAGTAGACTTTCTATATCGGCCTCAGCGGCATCACCACAATTGTCCTTACGTCGGGTATCTGTGATACTTGAGATCTGCCAGCCGGCTTCAGTATTCATAAACTCGAAGACATTCACCCCGCAATGGCTAAACTCTCCATCCACATAAAAACTATAGTCCGTCCATGCCAAGCCCATGGCGCCATCAACCTTCACTTCTTTGGATGAGAGTCTTTCATCCCACTGGCTATCATGTGGCGTCCCAATTGCCGTGATGAATCTCGCAGCTGGCGAAGACTTCTTCACCACCTTCCCGCTCTTGGCCTCGGTAAAGATTGACGACAGTGTCGCACCATCAACAAACAGGTCGGTAATGGTCGTGCTATCATTTGCCCTCATGGCATCAAAGAGTAAATCGATCTTTGAACTAATAACATCTGTATCTGGCTGAGCTAGTCTATCCTGCGCCCTGAGGGTCGGTAGCGCTAGGCTTCCTATCAGTATCATCAATACTATACACTTCAATGTAGAATTCATACCGTTCAGCGAAATCGGGTAGCCTCTACCCTGCCTTGTGGCACATCTTTGAGTCATCATAAAAAAACAATTAATCATCCAATAAACATTTAAATATCGTCATTATGAAAAAGGTTAAAGTCTTCTCACGTCATTTATTAGGATTAGGATTATTCTTGAGCTCCGCCATTATTATTAATGCCCAGGCCGATCTGGCGCTCGTAAACCTTCCTAAGACGGATACCTATGTTACATCAGTCACTAAGACCGCCTATAAAGCAGATCACTCGCACACGGCTATGCGTCAATTGTCAGACCATATCGCTAAGCATGTTGAGTACCCAGATTATCTGAAATCGCTACAGGTTGAAGGGACTGTTGTCATCGAAGTACAACTGGACGCCGATGGAACCATAGTCAAAAATCGCATCGTCCAAAAAGCTAGCAACGCTTTTGATCAGGCAGTCATGGAATCGCTATCCAATTTTAATGCTGTAAAAACTAAGGATGTTGTTTATCAAGGAGTAAGGACGGTTCATATTCCGATTCATTTTAAGAATTGAGAAAACCGAACCGTACAGTTACTTTGTTTAAGATGAGTGATGGTATCTTACCATCACTCATATTTTAATTTAGAGATATACAGATAATTCATGTGGCTTCTTAAACCTTCTGTAGACAAACTGGGATTTGATGATCGATGGTTGGTGATTCTTGGTATCCCACTCATGAGTCTTATCATGCCGGCATTACTTAACATGCCATACGACGGACCACAGGAGTATTTCACCTGTCATTTCCCAGAATCATTTGTCTTCGTAGCAGGATTTTGGGTCTTTTATCGCACAGCTATCCTAAAACTACATCATTATTTTCCTGATGTTAAAGACGCACTCAAGAGAGTTGCCCTAGAGGTACTATTTATCATAGTCTCTGCTCCAATCATTAAGGGCTTATTAGGATTCATAATAGTTACCTTGTTGCCCTACGACAATTTTCACGAAGACTTGCTACCAGATAACCTCGAGGGGCTTATCAAAATATATGTTCCTTCAGCCTTAATAGTAGCCCTCTACGAAGCCCTGTTTTATTTTTTCAAATACAAATCTTCAATTATTGAGAATGAACGGCTGGAGAAAGTACATGCTCAAACGCAGCTACACAATCTCCGCAATCAGATTAATCCGCACTTCCTATTCAACAGTCTTAATACCTTGATGAATCTGATCCCTATCGATCAGGATCATGCGATGGACTACCTGTCTAAGCTATCTAAGTTTTATCGGTACTCTGTAAGTGCCAAAGATGAAATGAAGGTCCCACTGAGCAGGGAATTAGAATCAGCACAGCTATATGTAGAACTGCTCGGTGTAAGATTTAAGGATGCCCTGAATATCAATATTCCTACACATGCTGATTCAGCGTATTTCATCTTGCCGATGAGCCTACAACTACTCATCGAAAATGCCGTCAAGCACAACATCGTGTCTAGGAGCCGGCCTCTATCAATCAATATTGATATCAATGATGAGTCAAAGTATATCACAGTCACTAACAACATTCAGAAAAAACTCGAAGCGGTCTCCTCGACTGGCATGGGACTACAGAACATCAAAGAGCGATTTGCATTCTTCACGGAACGCGAAATGATCTGCTCTCATGACGATGATCAGTTTCGAGTATCACTACCTCTGCTCTAACCAAGGCCTATGAATATATTAAGTATAGAAGATGAGATCAATGCCTATGAGTATCTCAAGAGAATGCTCTATAAGATCAAACCAGATATTAAGTCGATCAGTAACATTGACAGCGTCCAAGGCTCCCTCAACTACTTGAGTAAGCATCAGGACAGTCTCGATCTCATATTTATGGATATTCAGTTGGCCGATGGTTTGAGCTTTGAGATATTTAATCATGTTGAACTCAACAAGCCGATCATATTCACTACCGCCTATGATCAATATGCCCTCGATGCCTTTAAAGTGTATAGTGTAGACTATCTCCTCAAGCCCATCCATATCGATGATTTGAGGAATGCCATAAATAGGTATGAGCAACTTTACGCCACTGAGGCCAACGAAGCCAACAAGCTCACAGAGATGATCCAATCGATCAACAAGCCAAAGAAAAATCGATGCCTCGTCAAGCGTGGCGGACACTACGAATACGTCGATGTAAAGGAGATAGCCTTTGTCAACTCAGAAGATAGCATCACCTTCCTTCATACTATGGATGGCCAGCGCCATATCTATGGCAAAACAATTGAGCGCCTATTCACAGAGTTGGATCTGGCGATGTTCTTTCAGATCAACAGGAGTCAAATTGTCAACATCAATGCAATCCATCAGGTACATCCCTACATGAATCAGAGGCTGAAAGTCTTGCTCAATCCTAAGCTTAAGGCCAGTGCGGAGTTCGTTGTGAGCCGCAATAAGATGACCAGCTTCAAGGGGTGGATGGATCAATAGCATGGGCACAAAAAAAAAGCCGTCCGAATCAAATCGGACGACTTTAGTTTATCGTTTGCTCTCGATTTATCTTATCCTAAGAGATTCTTAGCTTTATTTAATAGATCGCCTGCGCCACCAACCTTGTTTAATAGGTCGCCAGCTCCTCCAGGGATAAGCCCTGCAAGATTGCTAAGATCAAAATCTTTATCTGCTTCGTCAGACGATTGGAAACGCTCTTTCAAGCTGTTTAATACATCAGGTGTCGTATTCGCTGCTTCAGCTTGAGCTTCTTCTGCACTCATTCCTTGAGCTTGAAGCGTTTCTTGCATTTTTGCCATCGCTTCTCCAAAGATTCCGTTGTTTTCAACATTTCCTCCTGCTGAGAATAAGTCTGTTACTTGATCTAATTGACCTCCTGAGACTTTAGACATGATAATGTCCATGATTCCTCCAGCACCTTGTGAAGCTGCCTGTTGTGTTGCCGCTGCACCTAGTGCATTAGACGCCATCTTTGACATCAATTGTTTGATAGCCATTTGTTTTAGAACTTGAAGCATGTATTCGTAAATTTTTAAAACATGATATAATACTCGTTAGGACGAGCTAGTAGGTTAACGGGTCACGCCTCTTATAATTGTCTTAACATTCCTCATTGTCGGCTTCATTCCACTTTATCGGCACCAGTCTTCTTGTACCAGGTCCGTAACCACCGCAGTTCAGAATAGCTCGTATAAAATGGAATCTTATTGCGCATATCTGACAGCTCCAAGTCAATATGTTCTACCAGTAATGGATAGACTTTGTCGATACGCTCCTGAGGCATCAACTCGTTAATGGTAAGCTTATCATCATTTAACAGTTTACCCAGATGGCTCTCCACCGTACTCGACGCTAAGGAACGTTGCTTGGCGATGTCTGCGACGGTCTGCCCTGCCTTAAACAACTTAAAGGTGAGGTCATAGGTAGCGCCTTTGACTCGCTTGGGTGCCTTTTTGTTTGGATCAAAATAGATCGTCTTCTTATGCTTAGGGATCGACGAGTAGATCTTATAGTCCTGATAGCTCAAGCCATAGATGGCCTGCACTTGATGCCATAGCGCATTGTTGAGGGACATCATGTTTTTGATGAGAACCGATGACTTCACCTTCTTATATTCTTTATACAGTTCCTCAAGCGGTTGGATACAATTATCATGGAGCTGATCGGTAAAGTAACCGATGGCCTTATCGACACGCCCTACGATTGCCTTTTGCTGATCGCCCTCTTGCGCAAACAGATATTCCAGCTGCTGCCTGAACTTGAATCCTGTCTTATCCAGATCTGTCAGGGTCGTCTTGATAGTATGGGCAAGCTTGAGAAACTTGTTTTTATCTGGTGGGTCTTCATCCTTGAGGTAATCGACCCATTGATCAGTGAGTACAATGAGCTTCTGGAGGGTGAACAACTCCTTTAGTCGCTTCTGCTCAAACTTCAGCTTGCGCTCCTCAAGGATAGCGGCATGATCTTGCTCCGTCCTGATCTGGCGGTAGTATGAGAGCACTCGCTGATCCACCTTGATATTCTCTTGGCGCAGCTTGCTCTTGAGGGTGAGTCCTTCTAAGGTTCTACACCTGCTCAACGCCACATAGAGCTGCCCAGGAGCAAAGGTATCCGCCAAGTCTACATTGATCTCATCAAAGGTCAGCCCTTGGCTCTTATGTACGGTGACCGCCCATGCTAAGCGGATGGGATACTGCTTGTAGCTGCCCACCTCTTCGACCTTGATCTCTTTAGTCTCGTCATCCAGTGCATAGCGATTGTTCTTCCATTCGCTTGGCTCGACAGCTATTGGTTCTCGCTCATCCTCTGCCTTTACGAATAGGATTTCGTCATGCATACCTGTAACCACTCCGATCTTGCCATTGTAGTAGAAGCCATCGGGATGATTTCGGACGAACATCACTCGGGCGCCTTTCTTGACAATGATCTCCTCAGGCAATGGATAGGCGTTTTCATTAAACTTCCCCGTCACGCTCGCATCGAGACTTATATCTGCGGTATCAAGACTCGCCAACTCTCGGGTATTGATCGCATCGGCCTTACGATTATGGGTCGTCAGTGTGATGATATCGGACTCTTCTACTTTCTCCTGATAGCGCTCATTGAGCTGTGCAAAGTCATCCGCCTCATAGGTCCCCTCCCGAATGTTATTTAGGATATCCACAAAAGTCTGATCCTCCTGTCGATACACCGTCTGTAGCTCGACAGCAACATGTGAACAGCGTTGCCAGACCAGTGAGTCAAAGAAAAATGGCGACTGATACGTCGACCT
>CAZDHV010000209.1:0-5653 GCA_964505335.1 uncultured Saprospiraceae bacterium
GATATCAGTAAGTATGGAATGCCATTACCTGTAGAGTTGGAAGAACTCTTACTGCAAGAACCTGATTTTGAACTATACTTTGACAAATTAACGCCCGGTAAGCAGCGTGCGCTAATATTCCAAGTCTCTAAACTCAAAAGTGAAAACAAAAGGGTAGAGAAATCAATAGTTATCTCGCGATACCTTGTAGAACAAAAAGGTAGACTTGATTTTAAAGAACTGAATGAAGCCTATAAACGAGGTGTCTAATTAGAACATATAAATGAAGATGTTAGCGAGTAACCTCTTCACTCCAGCCCAAATCATCTTTCATCTCGTATATATACTTATCTAATTCTACTAAGACATCAGGAGACTGATCTAACTGATACCTGATCTTTAAATCATCAGCCATAGTCAATAATCTGGAAGGCAAATCACTTACATGTTCGTGTATATATTTGCTCTTTAGTTTGTGCCACGACGTACCTTCAATCATTGATTTTAGTTGAGCTAGTTGTGATTCATTTAATTGAGCGGTATGAGTGCCTAAGTTTTTGACATGCTTTATACCTTTATATTCTACATTGCCATCTTCATATACTGTGATTAAGTCAACAGGACAAGTACCAAAACAAGCATCACGCTTTATCTGCGCCAGAATAACATCAGAATTAGCTGTTGACTTATTCAACACTTCTTCTTGATTTGTCTCTTGCTCTATCTTTTTAGATTTACACCCATAGATAAGACCAGATACCATAGACACAATCAATGCGACTCTTATTAAATACATATAAGGACCAATTTTGAATTATTAGTAGTGACTGTTGCTTAATTGTTTAGAATAAGCGGTAGCCCCTCGTCTCCCCCTCCGACTATTACTACTTTACTGTTAGGTGACATAGCAAGTTCTAAAGTTGCTTCTATCCCTTTGTCTTGAAGAATCTTATCACTTAGAGAGGCATTCAATATCCTGTTCGCATCTGCTTTAGCTTGGGCTTCAATAATCTTACGCTCTGCTTCCTTGCGCTCACGCTCGAGCTTAAAGTCGAATTGAAATGCCAACTGTTCTTCCTCAAGTTTTTGTTCAATAGCAGCTTTAAGTTTATCTGGTAACTTAACAGAACGTATCAAGATCGCATCGAGGGTGATATACTTAGACTCTATAGCTGCCTGTGTCTGACTGAATATTTCATCCTGTATGGCCTCCCTTTTAGTTGAGTAGAGTTCTTCGGGCAGATACTTGCCGATAACTTCACGGGTTGCAGATCTGATTTCTGGTTTAATGATTCGCTCGGCATACGCTGGCCCTATTTCATCATGTAGATAGCCTATTTTGGTAGGGTCAGGCATAAACCGATAGGAGAGTTCTACAGCAATGGAAAGACCATTCTTTGATAGGACATCCATTGTTCCAACTGATTCATTGGTTCTCACGTCATAGACGATCATATTATCCCATGGCATTACGACATGAAAACCTTGATCATATATTTTATCCTTCTTTATACCTCCGGCAAACCTTTTGAATTTAACACCTTTTGCTCCTGGAGGAATGGTGATAAAAGTGGTATTCGAAAGCAATGAGAAGAGAAGGATCACTACAAAGCCTATTACTATATACTTCGTAAAATTGCGTCCTTCGAACGGGTTATTGTTTGGGTTCATGTTTATTGTAGCCATGTGTTAGTTTGATTTTCTATAGTTAAAAACATTAATCTGGGTAGTCAGTTCCCGCTTTTAATATTCATCGATGATTAAATGTACGGTATTCTTGCTGAGAGAGCCTTGCCATCTGATTACATCATGCGAATATCTCCATTTATTCAGTCTGCCGACTCATGGATATTAATTGAAGATCTGTTAATTCAATGTATTTAGTCTCGATGCTTCTTTTACTTAGTGCTTCTATTCCTCTTTAAACAATATTTTATTGCTATCAGTTAAGTCAAATCGACTATGATTCTTGATGATCTCTCGGACGGCAAAGCTGCTCTCTTTTTAATCATTCATTTTTATAGCTGAAAGAGAAATGAGTTCATCCCTTCATAAGGGTAAGGAGATCTCGCTAAGGCTGACCATGCACCACATTCTCGATTTTTAAAAGTACTTGTTTACCTTCAATTTTTGTCAAGCAGTTCATATGACCTTTAGGGCAGGAGTTCTTGCCCATCTTACTACATGGTTGGCAGCTAAGCCCTTGGATTATGTGATGAGAGCGGTCAGGATTCTTGCTACCATAGTAAGGATAGAAACCAAAATCATCAGTAGTACTACCCCATATTACAATTTGCGGCTTTTGCAATGCCGCTGCGGCGTGCATCATAGCAGTATCACCAGTAATTAATAGACGACATTGAGACACTATCTTGAATGATTGTCCCAGACTAATTTGGTTGATGAGATTGATACAGTTAGGGTTACTGAAGCCAGCATACTCTGCTGCTACATCCTTTCCTCCTATTAAGATGCACTTGTGTGGTGTCTCCTGAACAATTTCGTCGACCAAGATTTTTGGTATTCGCTTGGTGAGTCTGCTACCACCTGTATTAATCACAATATAGTTGGAGATGTCCTCTGATACAGTCGAGGTCGTATGTTCGTCAATAAATAAATCAAGTCCAGCACCATCGTCAGTTATATCCAATGACATAACTGATTCGAAATGTCTATCAATGGTATGTGATTTATTGAGGAGATTAATCTTGAACAAGAGCATCAGCCACTTACGGATTGGCATCTTGTCAGTCTTGATCAGCTTAGCTGCTTGTCGACCATAAACCTTACGAGATTTTCGACTATTGTTCAGGTCTATGATATAGTCATACTGTTTTAGATCATGCTGTCGCAGTTGATCAGGGAATATAATAGTAGTTATGTATGGATTACTCCTCAGTATGGGTAGGTTGACTTCATTAGTCAAAAAATCTATTTCTAGCGATAAGGACATTTTAAGACACCTGACTATAGGTGTAGTAAGTATGACATCGCCGATCGATGATAGTCGTATGATTAGTACTCTCAAACTTTAGTGTAGAACTCTTTTATAGTGAGTAACTTTATAAAGGAAGATATCTTAAGCTTGGATATAAAAGAAAAAACTATAGAAGAATATGCAGCGCTCTACTATCGGGGAGAGCGTATCAGCAATGCCGTTTTGACTGTATTGGGTCTCACAGCTGGAATATGGACACTACTTCTCTATTTATGGCGTCAGGGTAATTTGTCTTCAGGATTATTTTATAGTGCACTACCATTCGCATTGTTCTATACAATTACTGGCGCATACAGGTTTGTTAGATCCATCAACAGGTTCAATAGTATTAAGGATCTCGGCATCAACTATATCACCTCGGATGAATATGAGCATCTTGAAGGTAGGGTAGAGCGCTTTCGTCGAAAAAGAAAGGTAGATATGGTTGGCGTATTACTTGGATTCGTACTGATAATCGTAGCCATATTGTTCAATCGGAATCACATTTTTTTAGCTACGGCACTTAGCATTTTGGGATTTTCGGCGACGCTGTTGATGTTTGACTTGTTTGGACAGTTCAGGACAGATGAGTGGTTTCGACAGATAAAGAAGATCCGCTAAACGATTCACTTTCATTCGTTTCTGAATGTCAGATTAGTCCAATAAAAAATGGGCAGATCGGATTAATCTGCCCAACTCAACTACTAAAACCTAAACAAACGTAGTATTAACATTAAACTGTTGCGACTGCTAAATTATGTCGTTATAAAATGGCTAATAATGGGGTTTACCCGATATTAAGAGATTTTTTCATATGAGATTAGCAGAAAATATAACATCGGTCATTACTAATGGCCGAGTCATCCTTGAGTCAATAGCTGAAGACTCCTTATATGTAGGGGGCAAGGACCGATGGTCTCACAAGGAGATATTAGGCCATCTGATCGATTCGGCAATTAATAACAGAAGACGATTTATAAAGTATCAGATAGTGGGCAAGTTAATATTTGATGGTTATGATCAAGATGGCTGGGTTACATTCAGTGACTATGATAGTTGGAGCTGGCAAGATTTAATTGATGGGTGGTTTATCAGAAACAAAGAGATGGCTTCTCTTGTATCCTATATACCTAAAGAGGTACTCCAAGTTGAATCAGTGAATCACAACTTGTATGATGTTGCCTTCAAAACAGTGGAGAAAGGCAAACCAAGCTCATTACAGTATTTTATAATTGACTATTTAGCACATATGGAGCATCATCTGTATCAGATTTCTGACTCCTATATTCGAATTGTCAGAGAGTATTAAGCAGAGTATATGTTAAAATGGAAGTTGCTGTCATCTAAGTATCTTTTTCAAAAGAAACCTTGGTTGACAATCAGAGAAGATCGGGTAAGGCTGAATAAGGGCGTTATCATGGATGGATACTACGTCTTTGAATATCCTGATTGGGCAACAGTTCTCGCGATTGATCGAGAGGGATACTTTATCATGATCAAGCAATATCGACATGGCTTAGGCGAGATCAATTATGAGTTAAGTGCTGGAGTATGTGACGATGATGATAAAGATCATATGACCAGTGCTCGACGAGAGTTATTGGAAGAGACAGGTTATAGTGGAGGGGAGTGGAAGTTGTGGACTATTAATAGCGCCAACCCCGGCACACATACTAACCTTACTTATTGTTATCTCGCTGAAGGCGTCCAGAAAGGAGGAGAACAAGATCTTGATAGAACTGAAGAAATCAGTGTCCATAGATTGAGTAGGTCAGAAGTGATGCAATTGTTAGAAAGAAATGAAATACGCCAATCTCTGCATGCTGCAGCGCTATGGAAATATATGGCAAAGAATGAAGAGGGGGACATGGCTGCTAAAACCATATCCCCATAGTCAAAAAATCATTACTAACTCTAACTAACTCGTTATAACGATTTTCCTATACTTGACAACAGTATCAGATTGTCTCTGAACCACTGCAAATGTCTCACATATAAGATATTTAAGATGCCATTTGTTTAAGAATTTGTGAAAATAATTAAACAAAATACGATCAGGATGGTCTTTCATGTGACTAAATACTAGATGGATCTCGTCTTTTCGGAGAGTAATTTGAGTAGGAGGTCTATGTGTTCTATGTGAGTGCGAAAACTCAATACTGCCAAACGAAGCCAGAAGTCTCCATCAATAGTAGTAGTCGAAACAAACAAGCGTTGATCCGATACGATGAGTCTCCATAGTGCTTCATTAGCGGAGTTAAGATCCTGATCCGTATCGACATAGCGATATATACATACCGATAATTGAGGCAAAGGACCAACCTCAAATCCTAGCTTCTGAACCTCTCTATGGAAGTATAAAGTGAGTTTATGTTTTTCTTCAAGGCAGGCTCTGAAGGCATCAGTTCCGTGGAGTTTAAGGGGAATCCACATCCTAAGTCCTCTAAAGTGCTTAGTCAACTCTGGAGAAAGATCAGCAGGAGAGATATCTTCTGTGCCATCATAAGCATCTTGAAGATAGTTAGCCATATAGTGAAATGACTGGTGGAGTGCCTTGCCATTCTTAACTATTACCAATCCCGAACCATAAGGCAAGAAAAGGCTCTTATGAGGATCCAATACGATAGAATCAGCTAAATGAGCGCCATCGAAAAGATCTGCAAATTCAGGAAGCAGTTTAAAGAATCCACCATAGGC
>CAZDHV010000210.1:0-5644 GCA_964505335.1 uncultured Saprospiraceae bacterium
GATTTTGGCAAGAAGGGCCTTGTGGCTGTGGATGATGTTGCAGAGTTTTTGGTGGGTTAAATCGATTTATCGCCTCTGCTATATTATTATATGAAAGTTTGTTTATTTGTGTAATTGATACACAAATGGAGTTAAAGCAAAATATTAAAGTTGCCGTTGACATTGTCCTATTTGGTTATAGGACCAACGAACTCTTTATACTATTAATTAAGCAGAAGTATGGCAAATACAAAAATCAATGGTCTCTACCAGGCGGATTCGTCAAGGATAACGAAGGACTATTAACGGCAGCTCGAAGAGAACTCAAGGAAGAAACTGGAGTTGCGATAAAGGAGTTAGAACAGCTTTTTACATTTGGCGATAATATCAATCGAGACCATAGATATAGGGTTATATCAGTTGCCTATTTTGGTGCGGCAAACCCTTCTAAAATGAACCTAAAAGCCTCCACCGATGCAGTAGATGCTCAGTGGTTTCAGATAGACAACATTTCCGAGCTTCCCTATGACCATTCTGATATTTTGGATAAGGCTTACAACAGGCTAAAATCAAAGCTCAATTATCAACCCATTGGATTTGAGCTCCTTGAGGATTCTTTCCCTTTTTCAGATTTGGAAAACCTGTACATGACCATTCTGAAAAAAAACATTGATCGCCGCAATTTTAGAAAGAAGATTTTAAGTTTCGGATTGCTGGATGAAACTGGAGAAATGACTAAGAGAGGAAGTGGCAGACCAGCTGCCTTATATCGGTTTAACCAGAAAAAATATAGACAAGCACTTAAAGAAGGATTCAACTTCGAAATAAAGTTTGCGTAATTATTACACAAATAATTGCAATATTGCCATCTCCCATATATATTTGTGTAAATACTACGCAAATATGGTACTTCATTTAGATCCAAACTTCAAGCCAACAAGTGCCCCCGAGATATACTTTGAGTCATTTACGTTCTCAGGTGGAGAGCCTCATATAAAGATTGTGCCATTCGCATATGATGGGCCGATAGCCATCACGCATAGATTGAATAGCTTCAATGATCTTGGCTTACTTCTCATAGCCGTTGACGCCTTGAAACGAATGGGTAAAAAAGATCTTAGTCTGATCATTCCATATTTTCCAGGAGCTCGGCAAGACCGTGTTATGACTGCTGGTGAGAGCCTTAGTGTCAAAGTGTATGCTCAAATAATTAATGATCTGCAACTCACTAAAGTTACCATTTTTGATCCTCATTCAGACGTCACTCCAGCACTGCTCGATAACTGTACGGTCATTAGCAATCATGAGTTTATCAAGACTATTATGACTGAGCTCCCATCAGAGTGCCTGCTTATATCTCCTGATGCTGGTGCAGCCAAGAAGATCCACAAGTTGGCCAAATATCTCCAGGACTATGAGGTAGTAGAATGTGGTAAGGATAGAGATGTGAGGACAGGTCAGTTATCTGGATTTAAGGTTCCCATTAGCGATCTAAGGGGACGACCTTGTCTCATAGTCGATGACATATGCGATGGAGGCGGAACATTTATAGGCTTGGCTACAGAATTAAAAAAAGCCAACGCCGGCGACCTTTATTTAGCTGTGAGCCACGGAATATTCAGTCGGGGACTAACAACACTCAAAGAGGTCTTCAAAGGAATTTATACCACAGATTCCATCAAAGAGGAAGAGCAATTGGATCAAATAACCATGAGCCAATTGATCTAACACGCAGAAAGATGACCCTCAAACGATAAAAGGGTCGCATAAAGCATCCATAAAGAAAATGAACATGAAATACACAATTCAATCTATACTCGAATCTGATAACAAGCTAAGCTTTCTATTTTTTTGGGGACATCAGCCATCTAAAGATGGAAGCATTAAAAAATCTTGCTTTAGTCAATGGTGGCCCCAAGAATTTAGGGAAGATGGAACAACATATCCTACAGCCGAAAGCTATATGATGGCTAAGAAAGCTGAGCTTTTCGGCGACCAGAAAATAGTTGATGAGATCCTCAAGACCACCAATCCAAAGGAAGCAAAAGCTCTAGGTCGGAAGGTTAAAAACTTCGATGAAGCCACATGGAATGAAAACAAATATTCTATTGTGCGACAAGCTAATTACTTAAAGTTCGATCAGAATCATTCACTTAAATCGTTCTTGCTCAACACAGATGAAGGAGTCATTGTTGAGGCCAGCCCATATGACAAAATATGGGGTATTGGAATGACAGAAAAAGACCCTAATGCTTCCATTCCTGCTAAATGGAAAGGACAAAATCTTCTGGGCTTTGCACTAATGGAAGTGCGTGACATGATCAGAAAATAAAATAAACATGAAAATTAAAACAATAACATACACAGAATACAAAAAGCAAATACCTCAATCAGGAAGACATATACTCGCTTCGCAAACGGTCGATACAATTTTAGTATATCAAGCCTTCAAACCAGCTATTGCAGACTACGCTATAAGGCATCAACAGTTCGGAGGAAGTGACTATAGCTATACGCGAATGTCTTGGATCAAACCCAACTTCCTCTGGATGATGTATCGTGCTGGCTGGGCAACAAAACGGGATCAAGAAAGGATCCTTGGCATATACCTTAAGAAAGACGACTTCAACTACCTCTTGTCTCATAGTGCCTTTACGTCTTATGATGCCACTCAACATGAGAGTCATGAGAGCTGGAAGAATGAACTCGCTCATAAGGAGGTCCGACTACAATGGGATCCAGATCATGATCCTTATGGTAACAAAGAAGTTCGTAAAGCCATGCAGATTGGTATCAAAGGTGAACTTCTGCAAAAGTTTGGGAAGAGCATGATCACTGAAATAGTTGACCTGACAGACTTCGTTGAGAGCCAACGTGCCTTAGTTGATAGCAAGAATTTAGATCAGCTTGTTGTACCTGAAGAATCGGTGTATATGCCTGACTCAGCGGACCTCAGAAAGCAAATTGGTTTGGAACCAGGATAATTAGATTCAAGACTGCAAAATTGATAGGATTTCAATTTTGATCATATTCGCAGCAAATGAAGACGTGCTTCGTGAACAAATTGATTATTATAAACTCTAACTCATGATAAATCCACTACTCTTAACCGACGGTTACAAAGTTGATCATCGTAGACAATATCCGAGCAAGACTACCTTAGTCTATAGCAATTGGACACCACGAAAAAGTAGGATCGACGGTATCGAAAATGTAGTGTTCTTTGGACTCCAATATTTTATCAAGAAATATATAATCGAAGAGTTCGAGGCTAATTTTTTCAATCAACCAAAAGATCAGATTCTCAGTGCTTATTCTCGCAGGATAAACAACTATTTAGGAGATAATTCGGTAGGCGTTGATCATATTGCAGCATTGCATGACTTGGGATATATCCCAATGGTATTTAAGGCCTTACCTGAAGGAGTAAGTGTACCAATTAAGGTGCCCATGTTCACCATGTATAATACCTTGCCAGAATTCTTTTGGCTAACAAACTACTTTGAAACACTGCTTTCTACGACTGTTTGGCTCCCGTGTAATTCCGCTACGATTGCCGCTGAGTACAGAAGAATTCTAGACAAGTATGCCGCAGAAACTTCGAGTGTTCCAGAATTTGTCGACTGGCAAGGTCATGATTTTTCGATGAGAGGCATGGCAGCCTTAGAGGCAGCACTAATCAGTGGAGCGGGTCACTTGCTTAGCTTTACGGGAACAGATACTATTCCTGCTGTAGACTTTTTAGAGCGATACTATAACGCTGACTCTGATAAAGACTTAATAGGCGGATCAGTTGCCGCAACAGAGCACTCAGTCATGAGTATGGGTACCGACTCAGGTGAACAAGCAACATTTAAAAGACTAATTCAAGATGTCTACCCAGGCGGAATAGTCTCGGTCGTTTCGGACACTTGGGACTTATGGAAAGTATTGACAGAATACCTCCCTAGCCTAAAGGAAGAAATTCTTGCCAGAGATGGTAAACTAGTCATAAGACCTGATAGCGGAGATCCTGTAAAGATAATTTGTGGGGATCCAGAAGCTAGCGATAACAACGTGAGAAAGGGCGTTGTAGAATTACTTTGGGACATTTTTGGCGGACATACTAATAGTAAAGGATATCGAGAATTGGATAGCCATGTCGGTGCCATTTATGGCGACAGTATCACTCTAGATCGAGCAGAACAGATCTGCGGAAATTTAAAACAAAAAGGGTTCGCCTCTACAAATGTCATCTTAGGCATTGGAAGCTTTACCTATCAGTACAACACGCGAGATACGTTCGGATTCGCTATGAAAGCTACTTATGGTGAAGTAGATGGAGAAGGCAGGGAGATTTTCAAGGATCCAATCACTGATGATGGAACTAAAAAATCTGCACGTGGACTTGTCAAGATTATAAAAAATGGAGATTCTTATGCTCTTGTTGATAGGGTCAGTTGGGAAGAAGAACAAAAAGGAGAACTTATTGAAGTGTTCAGAGATGGCAAGCTGCTGGTCGATCACAATTTGTCCGCCATAAGGTCAAGAGTACATAAGTAGACTATGTGGTTTGAGCAATTAACAGGATTTAAGGAACTTAATCCAGATCAGGTAAGAGCTAATCTAGAGATTGTCGGTGACACATTTGTATCCCGATTAGATGGAAGAAGTTTTGCATTTGGGTCATTAGAAGTGATATCTCTAGAAGATCTTCGCCGTAGATCCTCGCTGTGTGAATCCAACAAGGGGGAACTACTCATATCTGAAGTGGTGGCCAATGTTCAAAAATTACATTGCGATGTCGATAATCAACATGCCTTATTTCAGGCAGCGTCCCAGTTCAACTTATTGGAAATGGTATCACCTTCGGTTACCCCAGAACAGGGTATTGACAAATATCAATATGATAATACCCAAGGTCCAGCGTGCGCAATAGCATGTGGAGCTGGAACTATTTATCGAAACTACTTTATTCAGATTGATGACCAAATTGGACAATCATCGGCTAAGCAATTGGATTGCCTAAATGAAGTCGGGAAGTCATTAGGCCAAGAAGAACTTAGGCTTTGGAGTATGCAAAACGGATATGCACTAGTATCGCAACAAGGCCTTTTGACAATTAATAAAAAGCTCGCACAGCTTTCCGATAGACAACTCGAAGAACTGAAGGGCAAACTCAAAGTTGGGATTCAGTGGGATTCAGAAGTCACGATAGTTGAAGGCGGTCATAGAGTGAGCCAAATATATTGTTCTGCCCTACCCGTAGCTTACAGTCATATTGAATTTATATACTGGGAGCGCTTTGCCAGGTTAATTCTCGAAGCTACTTATGAAGCCACCCTTCATTCGGCAATTCTCAATCTCGAAAAATTTAAATCAAACAAGGTCTTTCTAACTCTTGTAGGTGGGGGCGCCTTTGGCAATGAACAGGACTGGATTCTCGATGCTCTAATTAATACGTTATACAAATTCAAATCTTACAAACTGGATATTAAGGTTGTAAGCTATGGTCGGTCGAATCCTGAATTATCAGCGAGATTGAATAAGTATAATGAACAGAATAACAACATCTAATTCAACCTACTGCGCCGTCCCCAATGATCGGCACGGTAGATAGCATTGTTTTCGATGAGAAGCATCTCGCCTCGTTTGCCCAGCTTGATACTGGCGTCGATAAAGATGA
>CAZDHV010000211.1:0-5622 GCA_964505335.1 uncultured Saprospiraceae bacterium
CCTCGACCAATGTCAACTCTCCAGTAATAGAAGAGATGGCCACCTTACTGCGATCTGGAGATATCACATAATAGGATTCCTCGACAGGCGTATCCTGAATCTTAGTCGTAGTCCACTCAAATGATTCGAATATGTCCCCACCATCTTTGGCTTGAGCCGCATAGAGATCATAGTCTCCATCTCTATCGCTTAAAAATAGAACAGTAGAATCATTGAGCCAGCCTACGTCACCTTCACGTGAAGTATGCGGAGATGGTGCTACAGATCGAGGCTTGTCCTCATCATTCTTCTTTACGAATACATCGCCTCTTACTGTATAGGCGATTAGTTTCTCATTCGGTGATAGTGCAAAATCATTGCTACCTCTGGTGTTATCCATATACTCATCTGGATCGAATCTATAATCTTGCGTCACACTGATGTTGACGAGCTCAGCGGTAGCACTGGCTTGCGTACTGCGAGTATATATTGATCCACCCAGCGTATAGACTATGGTGCTACCATCCCGAGAAACTTCAAACCAGTCTATCCCTTCCTTAGTAAGGTTAGTGAGTTTGACTGCAGCGCCGCTGGCCGCACCATTTGCATCGATAGTTTGCCTGTAGATATTATATCTTCCGTCCTCGGCAGAGAGGTAGTACAACTCATTTGCGCTACCCCATTGCGGCTGCGTATCCTGCCCCTCATCAGTAGTGAGCTGTGTGTAGGTATCTGTAGTAGGATTATAAGTCCAAATATTGCGATTGGCAGGGCCTCGATACTTTTCTCTGGAAGTACGACAAGTACCTCGTACCAGTGCGAGCATATTGCCTGCATTGTTATAGGAAGATTCTAACCCAAGTGCATCCATAGAGCGATATGGCGTGCCGCCAGCAGCACTGATTTCATAATATTCTGCTTCTCGCTCCACCATCGCCCAGTTACGTCTGGTTGAGAAATGTATGGTATTATTATCCTTAAAGCTGGCGTTATAGTCTCCAGCACTATTGTAAGTTAATCGCTCGAGCCCCTGCCCATTGGCACCTATGGTATATAGATCATCGTTGCCATAGCGATTAGAGCTGAACAAGATCTGGCTATCATCCGATGACCATTGTGGTGCATAGTCATAAGCCTCGTGTATCGTTAGCCTGCGGGCATCTCCACCGTCGGTAGGTACTGTCCATAAATCTCCCTGATACGTAAATGCGATCTGTGTAGCATCGCTACTGAGCGAAGGATATCTGAATACATTGCTATCATCTTGACTATAGGATAGTGCTGATGCAAGTAATATGGCGGATAGAAAAAGTAGTCTCATAATAAAATTCGTCTTTAAGTTATTATTGTGATTATGATTCAATTGTAAAAGTGAGACCTGCATCGGCCTCCAATCTTTCTAATAGTATGTCTCCCATCGCAACAGATGGTGTGAGCATACCTGAAGTCTTAGGTGTTTTGTCTTTGTCAAGCGCTAAGCATATCGCACTCTCTGCTAACATCTTACTGGTCGAGCCATAGCCTGGGTCTCTATCCCCCGTAACTTTAGCCTTTATCACTACTTCGTCATCTATTTTACCCAACAAGATGATGTTATAAAAGCCATTTTCTCGCTGTTCCTTGTTAGGTCCTTCGCCAGGTTTCGGTTGTGTCTTATCGACTAATTTCTTCATGATAGATCCCGGTTTTCCAGCCATCAGAACGCCCAGACCGGCGAGCATGCCATAACCTTTAAGCTTACCTCCCAAGCCTTTGCCAGTTATAACGGCTTCATCATACAAGAAGTCCTTCCCATAAGGATAGGCGCTCAAGGCATTGCTGCGTCTTACCACTTTAGTGTTGATGCCAGCCATAATAAATGGGCCTATATGGACATTGAGGTCCTTGTCCTTAACGACGGATCTGAGATCTTGCTTATCAGGCCCTGTTTGTTCGCCTACGGGATTTAGGCCATATGGATTGGTCAGTGTTTTGTATACGCTACGATCTTCTTGAGCCTGCTCCATAACATATGATAAGCTGGCGTAGGTCCCACCGCTGAGTCCGCCTTTGAATGCTTTCACACGTAGCTTGACTTGATCACAATACTGTCCCAACCGTTCCATTGCTTCTCGTTGCAGGAAGTATACACCCATATCTGAGGGAATGCTATCAAACCCACAGGTATGTACGATTCTAACCCCATTGGCCTTTGCATCTTCTTGATGGTCATCGATCATCTTGCGCATCCACTGTACCTCGCCTGTGAGGTCACAATAGTCGGCACCATTGGCTATGCAGCTCTCCACAAGCTCAGTACCATACTTAGCATACGGTCCGACAGTGGTACAGATCACTTCGGTCTGTGCACACATGGCATCGAGGCTTGACCGATCATGACTATCGGCCTGAATAAAATCGACTCCTGAGATACCCATTTCTTCTGCAACAGACTGTAGTTTGTCCATATTACGCCCAGCCATGGCCCAACGCAAGGATTGACCCACGCCATATTGTTCATTGATATATTCAGCAACCAATCGACCAGTAAAGCCAGTGGCGCCCCAGATGATGACGTCGTATTTTTTGGACATTCTAAAATGTTGAGTTTAAATACAGTAAGGTGATCAATACTTTGCAGGAACACCTTCTCCTGGCAAAGTGTTCTCGATAAAGGTCCTGATGTCATCATTTGCCTTTTGGAGATCCTCCGCACGTAAGTACATCATGTGCCCACTGCGATAACCCTTGAAGCTTAATCGGTCCTTCATCTTCCCACTTGGATCGAGCTGCCACATGGTATACTTCGCATCAAAGTAGGTTGTAGCACCATCGAAGTATCCCGATTGTACCATCACGTTGAGATATGGATTCTGCGCCATAGCTTGGCGTAGGTTCTCTCCAGTATTATCTCCTGTTCTATCCCAAGGTCTGACAGGACCAAACATGTTATACTTGATGTCAGTCTTGTACTCAAGATGTTCCCGCAGATAGTAATTGATTGCAGGCGTAAAGGAGTGCAGCCACGAGGTTAGCTCACTATTATAATCAGGGCTGTCGCCAGCATCCATCTTGTCGATACCGAGATATCTCGAGTCCAATCTACCGATGGTAAACCCCTTATCTCGGAGCAACTCCTTCCAGAAGTATCGGGTGGACACATCCAAGTTACTTTTTAGGATGATGTCACTATCCAGCCCCGAGTAATAGGACATCTTTTCAGCTGCAGCTTCTCGCTTATCTTGACTTAGGAATCCTCCCATGGCCATAGCAGGCAGCAACTCATTGATCGTATACGCTTCAGACTCCGCAAGGACTTCATCGAGATCTTTAGCTTGCAATTCGGCAGGTAGCGCTTTTTGATACCATGCTGCAGCAGTAAAATAAGGTAGCCGGTTAGCTGCATCGACTGGTCCATCCCGCTCGATGCCTAGGCCTGTTGGCGAAACTAAGATGACACCATTGAGGTAGAGCCATTGGCGATTCTGTAGTTCTAATGCCAACCCCGAAACACGAGTCGTGCCATAGCTCTCTCCTATAAGATACTTCGGCGATCGCCATCTATCATTACGAGTGACAAATGTATTGATCCACTCTGCCAAGTACTTCACGTCGGCGTTCACACCGAAGAACATCTTCTTCTGATCTTCTTTCTTCATATCCATGTTCGTCACCCTCGAATAGCCTGTATTCACAGGGTTGACGAATACGATATCAGCTACATCGAGTATAGAATGTGGATTTTCTTTAATGCCGTATGGCTGTATCGGAAATCCCTCATCATCTATCCTCAGCACTTGAGGTCCTGTATAGGCAATATGCATCCATACCGATGCCGATCCTGGACCACCATTGAAGGAGATAAACAATGGTCTCGTAGTCCGATCTGATATCCCGTCCCTCGTATAATAAGTATAGAACAAGGATGCAACAGCATGGCCCTTATCATCCCAGACAGGGAGTGTTCCTGCCTTGGCAGTATAATTGATGCGCTGACCCTTTATCGTAGTTTGATGCTGGGTGATGACCTCGGACTCTACCTCGAGAGTGCGGTCATGCTCCGTGGTCTTCATCATCTTTTTCTTCATCATCTCCTGAGAAAGAAGACATGTGCTGATACTGCTAATCAGAATAAGTAATAGGTAATTTTTCATAAGGATCTATCTAGTTATTGGTCGGATCAACAATTTATGAAAATTGTTGGCGTATTCATGAATGCAAAGCTTAAACTAAGCGTGAATAATAAGTTATGTGCCCAGATGTCAACTCTATTCGGTAATGCACGTTATGACAACTATAATAAATGATGATGCCTTGGACAGACAATCTTGACAATAGATTCACTAAGCAGCTCGTCGCTGATCCAGTCTCAACCAACATACCTCGTCAGGTGCGAGGCGCACACTTCTCATTAGTGACTCCTAAGCAGACGGATAAAGCATCCTTGATTATAGCCAATCAAGCATTAGCCGAGGAGTTAGGCATACCAGTGACGGAGCTGACCACCGAAGCGTTCAGAGACTACATGTCTGGCAATAGCGTATTGCCAAGCACTCAGCCCTATGCCATGTGCTATGGAGGTCATCAATTTGGGAATTGGGCGGGACAACTGGGAGATGGCCGTGCTATCAACTTGTCGCAGCTGCGGAACAATAACAAAACATATTCCCTCCAACTTAAGGGAGCTGGGCCGACGCCCTACTCTCGCAGTGCAGATGGATTAGCCGTATTGCGGTCCTCTATACGGGAGTACTTGATGAGTGAGGCGATGTATCACCTCGGCGTGCCAACGACCCGTGCGCTATCGTTATGCCTCACTGGTGATCAAGTCCTCAGAGATATGATGTATGACGGTAATGCCGCCTACGAAAAAGGAGCAGTCGTCTGTCGTGTTTCTGAGAGCTTCATACGATTTGGCAACTTTCAGATATTAGCAGCTCGTAACGACCTTGGCAATCTCCAACAACTCCTGGACTATACGATACTACATCACTATCCTAATATCACCGGTGCTGACAAAGAGCGTTATCTCCGATTTTTTAGGCAGGTCTGTCTGCGCACTTCGACGCTCATGATTGCATGGCAGCGAGTGGGATTCGTCCATGGGGTGATGAATACCGACAATATGTCTATCCTAGGTGAGACCATCGACTATGGGCCGTATGGGTGGGTCGATAACTATGATCCTGATTGGACTCCCAATACTACCGATAACGCCACGAAGAGATATCGCTTTAGTAATCAGCCCTATATCGCTCAATGGAACCTCGCTCAACTGGCCAATGCGCTCTATCCACTGATCGAAGAGCAGGAGCCCTTGATAGAGATCCTCAATGAATACAAGGATACAATGCAGAAGGACTACCTCCGTATGATGGCAGAAAAACTCGGTCTCAATACCGATCAGATCGGCTATGACTATCTCAATCAGCTCGATGCGCTGATGAAAACATTCGAGATTGACATGACCATATTCTTCAGGCAACTGAGTAAGATTACCGCCAGCGATCAGCCTGAAGAGTCCCTAGTGAAGATTCTCCCAGCGCTCTACGGTGAAGTATCTAATGATGGATTACAACAGTGGGCATCATGGCTATCAGATTATATCAGTAAAATTGGGCAAACTGGCAATTCTGATCAGCATCGGTCTTCCAGCATGAACAA
>CAZDHV010000212.1:0-5611 GCA_964505335.1 uncultured Saprospiraceae bacterium
CAACAAGCGAAAAGCACCATTGACGACTGGGGCAAGCTCACCGTGCTCGCCAAGGACACACCGGGCTTTATAGTCAATAAGGTGGCACGACCTTTTTACAGCGAAGCATTGAGAATATACGAAGAAGGCATAGCAGATTTTGCAACCATAGACTGGGCCATTACGGAGCTTGGAGGATTCAGAATGGGACCCTTCACCTTGATGGATTTTATCGGCAATGATGTCAATTATGTAGTGACTGAGACGGTGTTCGCTTCGTTCTATTATGACCCGAGATACAAACCCGCATTCACGCAGAAGCGCCTTTCAGAAGCAGGGTATCATGGTAGAAAGTCTGGCAGAGGATATTACGACTATAGCGAGGATGCCGTTAAGCCCGAACCAAACAAAGACACACAACTCGGACAATATATCGTCGACCGTATTATCACGATGTTAATCAACGAAGCGGCAGATACACTACACCTCAACATAGCGAACAGAGAAGATATCGATACTGCCATGACTAAGGGTGTAAATTATCCTAAAGGCCTACTGAGATGGGCCGATGAACTCGGAATTGATACCTGTGTCAACCGCATCGATGCGCTGTATGAAGAGTATCACGAGGACAGATATCGATGTAGCCCAATACTGCGTAGGATGGCCAAGACCGGTGACACATTTTTTAATAATAACAAGAGGTATGTCTGAGAAGAGTGAGCGCGCCAAGGCTGTCTATGACAAAATGATGGAGAAAGACTACTGCAGTCAGTGGCTCGGTGTAGAACCCATCATCCTCGAGGAAGGGCACTGTAAGATTAGCATGACCGTGAAGAAAGACATGCTGAATGGTTATGGCATCCTGCATGGTGGCATTGCATTTACATTTGCCGATAGCGCCTTTGCATTTGCCTCTAATTCTTATGGGCGTGTCGCAGTCTCCATCAATGGCAGCATGATCTATAGCAAGTCAGCCGTAGAAGGTGAAGTGCTCTATGCTGAGGCGAAAGCACTCAATCTGACGCATAAAACTGCGGACTTCGATGTGAACGTAATGAATGAATCAGGAGAGATATATTACTATTTCAGAGGTACCGTATACCGCAAAAGTGAATCGCTGTTAGATTCAATAGATTAATAAATATGACTATGAAGGACGCATATATAGTAGATGGAATTAGGACGCCGATAGGCAACTTTACAGGGACGCTAGCTACTATACGGACAGATGATTTGGGCGCATTAGTAATCTCCGAGGTCATCAAAAGAAATCCCAATATCCCAAAGGAGGCTTATGACGATGTCATCTTAGGATGTGCTAATCAAGCTGGCGAAGACAACAGAAATGTGGCCAGGATGTGCTCACTGTTAGCTGGCCTGCCTTGGTCAGTGCCGGGCGAAACGATAAATCGCCTCTGCTCATCTGGACTCTCCGCTATCATACATGCCAATCGTGCGATAAAGGCTGGCGATGGAGACCTCTTCATATCTGGTGGTGTAGAGCATATGACACGGGGTCCCTGGGTCATCTCTAAAGTGTCTAAGGCCTTTGGTCGAGATGCCAAGATGCATGACAGCAGCTTCGGATGGAGATTCGTCAACAAGAAGATGCATGACTTATATGGCACTGATGGGATGGGTACGACAGCAGAAAATCTCGTCGACCTGCACAACATCAGTCGTGAAGATCAAGATAAGTTCGCCTACTGGTCGCAGATGAAGGCAGCAGCATCACAGCAAAGTGGTCGACTGGCTCAAGAGATCGTAGCGGTAGAAATTCCTCAGCGCAAGAAAGATCCAATCCTATTTGAGCACGATGAATTTATAAAGCCCAATACCAGTCTTGAAGTGCTGGCCAAGTTGCGCTCAGCATTTAGAAAAAAAGAAGATGGTGGTACCGTTACCGCAGGTAATGCCTCTGGGCTCAATGATGGCGCTGCGGCAACAATCATTGCCTCCGAGGATGCCGTAAAACAATATAATCTACAGCCGAAGGCTAGGATCGTGAGCTCTGCAGTGATCGGCGTAGAACCTCGCATTATGGGCATCGGTCCTGTCGAGGCATCTAACAAGGCGCTCAAAAAAGCTGGACTGAAGATGGACGACATGGATGTCATCGAGCTCAATGAGGCTTTTGCAGCGCAAGCATTGGCCTGTACTCGATCGTGGGGATTGGCTGATGATGACCCACGACTGAACCCTAATGGTGGCGCTATAGCAATCGGTCACCCCTTAGGCGTAACAGGAGCGAGATTAGCGCTATCCGCAGCATTGGAGTTAGAACTGACCAATAAAAAATACGCTCTGGTAACGATGTGTGTTGGTGTCGGACAGGGATATGCAGCCGTATTAGAACGAGTATGATATGACATTACTAAATAAGAAATAAATCGCTATGAATAAACTTGGCAACTACGTCCTAGGCAAATGGACAGAGGGTGATGGAGACGGTGCCCCACTCTACAATGCCGTAACAGGAGAGCTCGTCTCAATGGCTACGACAAGTGGTCTCGACTTTGGAAAAATCCTGAGCTATGGTCGCAAAACGGGAAGCCCTGCATTACGAAAGATGACCTTCCAGCAGCGTGGTCAGATGCTCAAAAAACTGGCGCTATATCTCACCAAAAGAAAGGAACAGTTCTATGACGTCAGCTATATGACGGGTGCCACGAGAGCAGATAGCTGGGTGGATATAGAAGGGGGATTTGGTAACCTATTCGCCAATGCCTCCCTTCGAAAGGAGTTTACCAGTCAGTCATTTCATGTGGATGGCAATTCTATAGACCTATCCCGTGGTGGCAGCTTCATGGCACAGCATATCATGGTGCCTAAGAGAGGCGTGGCGATCCACATCAATGCCTACAACTTCCCAGTATGGGGCATGCTCGAAAAGTGTGCAGTGAACTGGATGGCAGGAATGGCAGCAGTAGTGAAGCCAGCGACTGCAACTTCCTATCTCACAGAAGCCGTAGTTCAAGAAATCATCAACTCAGGTATACTCCCTGAAGGGGCTCTCCAATTGATCTGTGGCTCTGCACGAACCATCTTGGATACAGTAGAATCGCAAGACGTAGTGACCTTCACGGGTTCTGCCGTGACAGGTCGGATGCTCAAGGGGCATCAGCGCATCATCAACGAGGCGGTTCCATTTAACATGGAGGCAGACAGCTTAAACTGTTCTGTACTGGGTCCCGATGCGACGCCAGGATCTCCAGAATTCAAACTCTTCGTTAAGGAGGTACGAAAAGAGATGACCAGCAAGTGTGGTCAAAAATGTACTGCGATCAGACGAGTGATCGTGCCAGATCATCTCATCGAAGATGTACAGATTGCTCTGGGTAAGGAGCTTGGACGCATAGCTATAGGAAATCCCACTGCCGAGGGTGTACGCATGGGTGCGCTCGCCAGCAAGGATCAAGTGCAAGAAGTAATCGATCGAGTGACCGATATCTCGAAGACCGCCGAGATCGTATATGGCAGTTTGGATGCGATAGAGCTCATCGAAGCCGACTTTGACAAGGGGGCATTCTTAAGTCCTATACTCATGCTCGAGAAAGAACCATTCAAAAACACCGCAGTACATGATGTAGAGGCCTTCGGCCCTGTGAGCACAATGATGCCATATAAAGATCTCGATCAAGCCATTGAGTTGGCACAGATGGGTAAGGGTTCTCTCTGTTGTTCTATTGCAACCTATGATGATGATGTAGCACGAGAGTTTGTGATCGGAGCCGCCAGCCATCATGGTAGAATACTCGTACTCAACAGGGAAAATGCTAAGCAAAGTACTGGGCATGGCTCTCCCCTACCTACACTGGTACATGGTGGACCGGGTAGAGCTGGTGGTGGCGAAGAAATGGGTGGTATGAGAGGTGTCAAGCATTACCTACAGCGCTGTGCGGTACAGGGATCACCGACAACACTTACTGCCGTAACGGGCATCTATCAGCCAGGCGCCAGAGTAGTCGAAGCAGAGAAGCACCCCTTCAAATATCACTATGAAGATATACAGCCCGGCATGTCGATCCTGACACATAAGCGGACGATGACAGATTCTGACATTCAGAACTTTGCCAATCTCACCTGGGATGTGTTCTATGCGCATACAGACATTACTTCCCTCAAGGGAACCATATTTGAAAAGAGAGCGGCACATGGATATTTCATTTTAGCGGCAGCAGCAGGCTTGTTTGTCAACCCATCTAAGGGCCCTGTCGGAGCTAACTATGGCATTGACGAATGTCGATTTATCAGACCGATCTATCATAATGACACCATACAGGTACGGCTGACGTGTAAAGAAAAAATAGATCGAGATACCAATGGAAAAGCACACCCTTCCGGAGTCGTGAAGTGGTATGAGGAAGTCTTTGATCAAGATGGCGAACTGGTGGCTATGGCGACCATCCTCACACTGGTGCAGAAGAAGAATCCACTGCCAAAGGTTGACAAAGCATATATGCAGACTGCGCTCAACAACCTTACTGAGGACAGCAAGCCAGCATGGGGCATCCTGACGCCACAGCATATGGTAGAGCATATAGAGTGGTTCTGTCAGATCGCTTTAGGCAATATCAAGACAGACCAAATCACTCCCGAAAAGCATATCGATAAGTTGCAAGCATCGCTCTATGACTACCGAGGCTTACCTAAGAACTTTGAACATCCCCTACTCCGCAAAGGTAAGCTGGAGGACCTGAGGTATGCCGACTTAGACAGTGCGAAGGAAGCGCTGCTGAATGGCTTAGATCAGGTGGATGCCATCTTCAAGGCAGATCCATTGGCGACCATTCCCAATCCAGTGTTTGGCAATCTCAATGAATATGATTGGGAGCTTTATAATGCGAAGCATGCATACCACCATTTCACCCAATTTAACTTGATATAAGGACATGGAGGATGCGAACAATCAAGGGTATGTAAACACAACAATGCTGAAAGAAGGGCTCCTGGAGATAGAGTTCTTTCATCCTAAGCACAATGCGCTACCCAGCGCAATCTTGGGCCAGCTGGCTCAGGCTATCCATGATGCAGGTAAGGACGATGGCGTAGCCGTGATCATCCTTAAGAGTGGCGGGGATCGTACCTTTTGTGCAGGAGCGAGCTTCGACGAACTGATCAGCATCAATGATCTTGCCACTGGCAAACAGTTTTTTATGGGATTTGCTAATGTGATCAATGCCTGTAGAACCTGCCCTAAACTCATCATCGGAAGGGTTCAGGGTGCCGCTGTAGGTGGTGGCGTAGGAGTAGCGAGTGCTGTGGATTATTGTCTGGCGACTAAGTATGCCAAGGTGAAGCTGAGCGAACTGAATGTGGGTATTGGGCCATTTGTTGTAGGTCCAGCGGTAGAACGCAAGATTGGCATATCTGCGATGAGCCAACTGACGATCAATGCCAACGTATTTCAAAGCGCCGATTGGGCCAAGTCCAAAGGACTTTACGCTAATGTGTACGACAGCGCATCAGAATTAGATGAGGCTGTCACGGAGCTTGCCGAGTATCTCCTGGGCACCAATCCAGAAGCCCAAACATTACTGAAGGGGGTCTTTTGGGAAGGTTACGAGCATTGGGACAAATTGTTAGAGCAGCGAGCAGAAATCAGTGGAAAACTGGTGCTCTCGTCATT
>CAZDHV010000213.1:0-5557 GCA_964505335.1 uncultured Saprospiraceae bacterium
TGCAACATAGGCTATCCTGGCATAAGTAAAATAGATAAATATGAGGAGTACGGGAATGAGGAGGAGGTATCGCTTACCATGCTTACGTCGAAATAGATAGTAGGCTGTTGGAATGACCATCAGCAGCAGACAGGCATAGTTCACATGATTTCTAAAGATCGGCTTGCCTGCATTCGTTCGACTATCAAAGCTAAGGCCGTCGAGCCCATGATTCACAAACACATAAGACCCCGCTATAACCGTAGCCCAGACAATCACCTTTAAAAATTGATCGAACTGCACTTGTTCTCGAAAGACATAAAACGGCAAGACATAAAATGGTACTACAAACCAAATTTTAGCCAATAGATACTTGAATGAGATCACGGGATATTCCGCATATATACTTGTGAAGCCAATCCAAAAAACATGTAGTAATAAGAGAAAAGACAACCAATTGAATAACTCCTTGGGTGGAGGGTTATTAATCATCTTGACAATAGCGAGTCCTGTAAGCAGGAGGAACATCAACTCTCCTGGAAACACTAACCCTATTCCTCCCGCTATATCGAGCTCTGTGCTAAATGGGATAAGCAGCGCAGTCATCAGATAAATAGTGTTCAGTGATCCCGATAGTAGATATATAAGACCTATTGTTGCAAGGGGTACTATGCTGAGCCAGACTTCATCAAAAGCAAGCGCTGCGACGGACAAAACACTTGCAATAAGTACTATGCCAACGAAGACTTTTTCTTCTGAAATAACTCTTTGGATGGCCCCGATCACTTTATTGAAAAGTCTAAACCGTTAATACTCCTACGTACCAGCACCAACAACGAACTAAACAACCCTGCTAGCAAACCCACTCCCAGCACGATGAGCGATCGCTTTGGTCGGCTTTTCTCTAGGGGAACATCTGCCACTTCTATGACATGGATGGCGCTGATTTCTCGATTCTGACTCGCAGAAAGCTGCTTGAGCTGGTTTCGATCCTTAGTGATAATCTTTGCCAGCTCTTCCTGCTGAATTTCCAGTTTCTTGATTTCCGAAACACCTGTAACATACTTATCAATAGTCGACTTAACTGATGCACTGTTCGGAGAATTAGCCTGAAGTGTGGCAAGCCCCTCTGCCTGTGATTCGGTGTCGTAGATGCCATATTTTTCTCTACTGGTTCGGATCTGTGCTGTCATCTGGACTAACTCTTTTTCCTTACCAGAAATCTCTTCTGTCATGGACTTGATCAACTGATTACGAGCGCCTTCAGTGAGCTCAAGCGCCTTCTCTTCGATGAGTTCCCGAGTTCGATTACAGATCTGTGCCGCTAGTTCAGGATCTTGATCTTCAACATAAATCTCGATGGCGTCAAGTTTTGTCTTAAGTGCTTCATAGAGCTTATCAACCTTCTTGGTCACCTTGAGCTGAGCCTTTTTGTCGTTTGGATTGATACCATAGTGCTCGATCAACTTAAACTCCTCGATAATACGTTGCTTAATCTCTCTGGATTGAGCGATGGATAGCAACCGATCTACATCATGGTCATTACCGAAGAAACTAAGCTGGTCATCTTTAGCATCAACAATCGGACGCTGCAACTCCTCGCTGACAGGATAAAACAAAGAAGTCGCTTTGTAGTAATTTGCCAAAAATAGGGATAGCCCAGCAGCGAGCACCATTGAGAGAAATGTCGCTCCAATGATGAGTTTGCGATTATTCCATAGGATGGGAATGATGTCCCTCGAGTCCTGCATAGTCCTAGCGCTCTTTTAGCGTCGTTAAAAAAACTGAAAGTACATTAAGGAGTTAATACTTGCGTAATGAAACTCATAGAATTCACCAATAAAGGTCTGTACTGCCCTCCAGCTAAAGTATACATAGACCCCTGGAAAAAGGTGAATTATGCCCTGATCACACATGGTCATAGTGATCATGCCAGATGGGGTCATAAGCAGTACTTATGCACCCATAGTTCTGTTCCAATCTTAAAGCATCGCCTAGGTCTCAAGATGAATATCCAAGGGATAGCTTACGGTGAAGTGCTCAACATCAATGGCGTCAACTTTTCATTTCATCCGGCTGGGCATATCACTGGGTCAGCGATGATCCGAGTTGAATATAAAGGAGAGATCTGGGTCATCTCCGGCGACTATAAAATTGAAGATGATGGTTTAGCAGAGGCCTTTGAGCCCGTAAAGTGCCATCACTTTATTACGGAGTGTACTTTCGGACTTCCTGTATACAGGTGGAAACCTCAGGAAGATATTATCGATGATATCAATCAATGGTGGAACAAGAACAAGGCTGTCAATCGCCCTTCATTGATTACTGCTTACTCATTGGGTAAAGCCCAGCGCATACTCTCTAGCATTGATCCATCCATTGGGCCGATCTATACACATGGTGCCGTATATGAGATGAATAAAGTCTATGATAAAATGGGGCTGTCATTACCTCCTCATAAACACCTCAAGGGTTCTCCAAAGGCGGGTGAATTGAGCAAGGCACTGATCATAGCTCCTCCTGGCGCGATAGGTTCACCATGGTCTAAAAAGATAAAGAATCATTCGCTCGGCATCGCCTCTGGTTGGATGGCCGTTCGTGGCAATCGAAGACGCCGAGGCGGAGATAGGGGCTTTGCATTATCCGACCACTGTGACTGGCCAGGCTTACTAACAGCGATCAAGGAATCGGGTGCACAACACATCTACCCTACACATGGCAATACAGAAACTTTTTCAAAATACCTCAATGAACAAGGATATATAGCAAAGCCTGTAAAAACCGAATTTACCGACAACTCCCTGACGGACCAAGCAGATCAAACATGAAGAGATTTGCCAAACTATTCGAGGAGATAGACAGCACCACCAAGACTTCTTTGAAGGTCAATGCGCTGGTGAAATACTTTAAAGAGGCCCCAGAGCAAGATCAATTATGGACCATAGCCCTCTTTTCTCATAAACGCCCAAGACGAACAATCAGTACTTCGCTACTCAGACAATGGATTGCTGAAGAAAGCAGCATACCGGCTTGGTTATTCGAGGAGTCCTACCACATCGTAGGCGATTTGGCTGAAACAATTAGTTTGTTGTTAGATCCCACCAGTAACGGCTCTGAAAAGAGCTTGTCAGACTGGATTTCATCAATCAAGGAGCAGAAGGATCATGAGGAAGCAGAAAAGAAAGCATTCATACTCGATGCTTGGAACCAAATGAGTCAACAGGAGATATTCCTGTTTAACAAGATTATCACGGGAGGATTTAGGATGGGCGTCTCACAGAAGCTGATTGCCAAGGCCTTAGCTAAAGGGTTGGAAAAAACCGATTCAGAAATAGCTCATCGCTTGATGGGCAACTGGACCCCTGACACAATCACCTATGAAGAGTTGTTGCTTTCGGACGACATTAATGCTGATGACTCAAAGCCCTATCCCTTTTACTTGGCCTATGCACTTGAGGGTGATCCTAACGAGTTAGGTAATCCCGCTGAATGGTCAGCAGAATATAAATGGGATGGTATCCGATCTCAGCTCATCAAGAGAAATGATCAAGTATTTCTTTGGTCTAGAGGCGAAGAACTTGTAACAGAGTCATATCCCGAGTTGCTTCCTCTGGGCACTTCAGAAAGTACTGACTTCGTCATTGATGGAGAGCTAGTAGTATATCGTGACGATGGCGTACAATCCTTTAATGAGTTGCAGAAACGCTTAGGTAGAAAGAAAGTCTCCAAGAAGATGTTGGCCTCCCATCCCTGTGCGATCATCGCTTATGACTTATTGGAACTCGATGGTGTCGATCTCAGGGATAACTCACTATCCTCTCGAAGATCTCAACTGGCAGCATTAATTGCCAAGATTAACAAACAAGGGGTTAAACCAGTGCTACATTACTCGGCATCAATCGATTTTGATCAATGGGAAGAATTAGTCGAAGTCCGTTCTCATAGTCGTAGCATGAAGTCCGAAGGCCTTATGCTTAAGCTCAAAGAAGGCGTTTACAAAGACGGTCGCAAAAAAGGCGAATGGTGGAAGTGGAAAGTTGACCCTTTCACCATCGATGCGGTCATGCTCTATGCGCAACGAGGACATGGACGGCGATCTAATCTGTTTTCCGATTTTACTTTCGCAGTGTGGGACGGAGACAACCTTGTCCCCTTTACCAAAGCATATTCTGGACTTACTGACAAAGAGTTTGGAGAGGTAACCCAGTTTGTCAATAAGAACACCATCGAACGATTTGGTCCTGTTCGATCTGTCAATCCTGAATTGGTCTTTGAGATTGCCTTTGAAGGGATTAATGAGTCAAAGAGACATAAGTCTGGCGTGGCGCTGAGATTTCCACGGATTAAGCGTTGGCGTCGAGATAAGGTGGCTGAGGAGGCTGATACAATAGAGAATCTAAAAGCGCTACTTGACAATTAGTTAGCTTACTCTTGCCATACTACAGACCCTACTATCTTGTTGATATCCTCACGTAAAAAATCAATGACAGGAGCGACACTATCAATTTCAACCCGTTCCTCAAAATATAACGACCCTCTTAGGAAATGATCTTCCTCATCTGTGATATAGAATTGATATGGTGTAGCGACTAGTCCTTCAATTTTGAATAGTATTCCCTTCGACCCCTGTTTAGTTTCAATCTGTATCTCGTCTCTATAGCTAGCTTTAATGTTGTGCTTGCTAGCCATTGTGTAAGCATCCTCTCTAAGCTTATCGAATGTATTAACTGCGTCGATTTCATAATAACTACAATGAATTATTGCTCCTAAATCTTTGTTCACAATATCAAACCAACAGGGATGGTCTTGATCCCTATCCTTTCTCATATCGTTAAGTACAACAGTATTATAACTCGGTATATCTAGAACGAATGGGCAGAGCGCCTCGCTAAACTGATTCCATTCTCCTACAGGATAATTAACACGAGGATATTGCCGTGGCTTTGGCGTGGCGACCTGTTCTTGACCACAAGATTGACAGATGATTAAGATAACAACAACAATGACTACCCTCACAGACTAATTTTTATCTTCTCTATACGACGCTTTGTGACTGAGATTATTTTAAACTTCAGGTTTTTATACGAGATTTCTTTATCTCGACGTGGTAGTTGGCCTTCTAATTCTAGTATTATCCCAGCTAAGGAGTCAGCTTGTCCTCGGCCCTCATTGAACACCTCACTATCTATATCGACAATCCTAGCCACATCGTTTAAGAGGGTCTTCCCATCGAAAACATAATTATGGTCATCGATCTTTGTGTAGTCGACCTCCTCTTCTGGGTCAAACTCATCTCGGATTTCTCCGATAACCTCTTCCATGATATCCTCCAAGGTCACGATTCCTTGAGTTCCTCCATATTCATCAACAACGATGGCCATATGAGTACGCTTCAGCTGAAACTCCTTAAGCAATTCATCAATTTTTTTGGATTCTGGCACGTAGAGCGTATTGGTACGAATCAGTATCGTCCAATCAAATTTTGCCATTTCCTTCGTATAGCTCAAGAGATCTTTTACATAGAGTATGCCTTTGATATTATCAAAGTCTTCTTCATATACAGGTATGCGTGAGTATC
>CAZDHV010000214.1:0-3773 GCA_964505335.1 uncultured Saprospiraceae bacterium
TTGAAAAATACTCTCCCTATCATCTATAACAAGGGGTTGAAACCCCTTGAAATGTACTGATGATCGTGGATTATGCTTCCGAGGCAGCGCTGGTGATCTTATCGAGTGCGCCAGTGACCTTTTGAAGGACTTCATCTTTCCCAGAGATATTGTGCCTGCTCTTGAGATATGATGGATCATTATAAGATAGCGTGACCTGACCATTTCGCTCGCTGACCAATATCTTCTGCGGAAGATCTAAGCCTGTATAATCCCCTCCTAACATCAAGGGAGTCCCTAATCGAGGATTACCAAACATAATGATTCGAGTCGGTGGTAGTTCAAGATCAACCTTCGCTGCGTTAGCCTGATGATCCAGTTCCATCAGGATCTTCAGATTGGGATTGTTATCTATGATAGATCGAAGTTTGGCGTAAGTATTCTCAAAGTTCTGCTGGCTGACTTTCGTAATAATTCCGTTATCTGACATCTTCTTTTTTTATGATATAGATATAATGGAATATCCACCGAAAGGATTTTAGAAGGTCGATTTATCTTCAGATTTTAGGTTAATAGTCGGAGTCCATACACACTTTGCTCAGTTTACAATTATTGTGAAGCTTCATCGACTATTGAGATATTTCGTTCCGCTCAATATGAAAAAAAGGAAACAAGGAGTGTCGGATAATAATTGTTGATTCTCCATTCGGCTCTGCGAGATCATTCTGTCTGCCTCAGTATATGAGCATTCCACTCGCTGCTTTATAAAACAACAATCCGTCAAATACCTGAGTGTAGAGCCTGTCGCACTCAAGTGGGTAGAGGGAGCGGCCTTGTGTTGCGCCTTAGGGCGACGAGTTTTTGCCCGCCTGCCGGCGAGGCAGGGTTCCTTTTTTCGATAAAAAAGGGACAGAAGGCAATTGAGAGGCGATCTCGAATAATACTTGTTACTGACTACACTTTCTTGTAACCATCTGGATTCTTAATTAGATCGAAGATGCGTAATAAAAAAACCCTTAAAACGATACACTATTACTAATAAACAAGGCCGACTGACCTAAGTGATTGAAGCTATACTCAAATGAGAAGAGGTGCGTATTAAACAGGATAAGATCCAAGCCTGGACCATAGCCAACTAAGAATCTATTGTTGAGGAAGTTCGTCTCCCGATAAGTAGGCTCATTTACATAGCCACTATCCACGTTAAAGCTTAGATAAGCCTTGAGGTTCATCTTTTTAAATTGCCGCAGCGGCATCACCTTGTCAAGGTTGACCAAATTGTCGATCATCTTCCATCGGAACGAAGACTTCGTCAATAAGAAGTCCGTGCCATCCACTACGAAGAGTTCATATCCGCTCACCACATTTCCATTATATCCCAGACCTGTGTTGTTAGCAAATCCTACTTGGCTGCGATTTAAGTTGGTCTTCACCTTGGCGAGGTTGGCGATGATGAACCTGTCCTTGATATTGAAGTAGTACTCCCCTCTCAACTCAATGTTGAAGTTGTCATACTCGTTGAATATGCCCAGTCCTTCTTTCTTAATATTTACACCAAACTGATAGCCCCCTTCAGGATAGAACACATAGCGCCGTCGGTCAAAGCTAAAGTCGTATTCGGCATGAAAGAAGCGCAACGCAGACTCCCCATTTAGGAAGTAGTCTGGATTAAGCTCCTGAGCTACGAAGTCATCTATGCTGTTGCGGTGATACTCCAACTTAAAGAGGTGGTTGCCATAGAGATTTGGTCTGAAAGTCAACCAACTGGACGCTCTGAATCGCTGTAATACTACCCTATCATCCTGTGCACTGAAAAACTCGGTCTTGTTACCGATTGTCTCAAAACCGATCTCACGATTCTCAGTATAAACGACAGCGGCGCCTATACCTAAGGTTTTGTTCTTGTTGAGGAATGGATATCTATATTGTAAATCGTACTTGCGTGTATAGCCAAACTGTGTAATCAGTTTTAGCTGATCTCTATTACCTGATACGTTAATCCAATTAACTCGTCCACCTAAGTTCACTCGGTCTAAGGACTTGCCTTGCTCATTCCACCATACATTGAAGTTTCTATCGGCAAGCTCAAAAATGAAATTCGGATAGATAAACCAGTTCTCCTGTAGGGTGATGAATATGTTGACACCGTCCGAATCCTCTGACGCCACGGCCTCCATGTCAACATGGGTAAACAGTCCCGTACTCAGGATGCGCTTTTTATTCTCATGCCAGAGTGCTTCGGCGTCAGCAGCAGAAATGATGTCACCCTCTTCAAATTCCAATTCTCGTAAGACTACGTAGTCCTTGGTACGCTTGTTTCCCTCGAGGATGATCTGATCAATAGATATAGACTTAGAATTGGATTGGCCATTGGCACCTATCGATATCAATATCAATAGAACCCATAGTAAGGTCTTTCGTATGTTTTGCATGCCGCTGAGAGAGTGCATGATGTTAAAACATACAAGTCCAAGAGTAAAATCCCGTGAGTCAGATATTGACAAAACTTTAAGAGATAGTTTTATTTCTTAACGAAAGCATCTATAAGATATTCCTTACATATGATAGTAGTGCCGACAGTTTGATCACATCATGCTATGGTCGATATACGCCATTACCCCAACTGCCGACCAAAAGTGTGTTGCCATGAGTCAATAAATGCGCTATTCCACTATGGTCAACCTCCTCAAGCTTCGACCATGTACCATGCTCTAATGAATATACGCCATCCTGCCAGCTTCCGACGAAGAGGCTTCTGTGATCATCATATTCGATCAGCGTGACCTGATTGATGCCTATCTGTGGCACATCAGCAATCTCTGTCCATGACTGACCTTGATCTTTAGAATGATACAGTGTGCTCTTACTATCACCTCGCTTACTTGCCGCAACATAGATATCGCCAGTCCCAGCAATCTTCAGGTCCCACGCTACTTGACCATCCGTGTCCAGTATCTGTGACCAGCTCTCTCCCCCATCCTTAGATCGCCATACCCCATCGCCAAAGGTCTGCGCATAGACCGTATGATCGTCAGCAGGATCAATCTCTATGGACCAAGCAAATGCAAAGGTAGAATCTATTGTCTCTGGAGAATTACGCACCCATGTGGCACCTCCGTCTAGACTCTTAACTACACCAAAGGTCGATGTCGACGCATAGATGAGCGATGGATGTTGTATACCGGTCCGTATCGACCTCACGTCCGACGATGGAAACGTGACATCCTTAGTCCAACTTGCTCCACTGTCATTACTTCTGAATAGTCCGTTCTTCCAAGTACCAGCCCATAGAGTTGCTTCAGGGAGCTTAGACTCTGCTATGGCTTGGATATCTGCTACATAGGGATCTATCGGCTGGCTATCATTTAGCGCATTCCACGTGACCCCTCCATCAGTACTCTTGTAGACCAGGCCTGTCCCAAATGAGGCTCCCTTCAATCCTGCGTAGAAGGTATCTGAAGATCTAGGAGATTGCTCGAAAGCTCTGATGATCTTCCCCTTCAAGCCATACTTGATGGTATCAACTTGTGCAATACTGGTTTGATAAATAAACAGTGCGATGAATAGAGCAAAGATCTGTTGCATGTATAACTGAGATTAGATTCTACCTATCATAATGAAATGTAGCAGTGAAGGTTTGAACTTATGTAGTCAATTAATATCTATGGGGAATGGGTATCATGACATTCAGTTAAAGAAACCCTGTGAGCAACAACTATTATGAACTATCATCTAACAATTGACATCGGCAACCAACTATTAAGATATTTCGCTCCGTTCAATTTGAAAAAGAG
>CAZDHV010000214.1:3873-5542 GCA_964505335.1 uncultured Saprospiraceae bacterium
AAAAGAGAAAGCAAAGAGTATCGGATAATAATCCATGATTCTCTTAAGAAGCGAGTGGAGCGCTCATAATAATCATGCTATTATATTAGCTATCATGCCTTTGACATGATCTCATCTAACTCCTTATGGATAGCTTGAGCCTCTGCTTGAAGATCTAAGGCTTCAAGTGCGGTCATCTTGCCCTTGAGTGCTCGAGACCTTCTCGGCATCCGCTCCAAGCAATGGTCAAACTGTTCTATGGCCTCTGCATACTTACCTTGCTCGATCAGCCAATCGCCGTATTGCTCAAATGAAGGTTGGGCAATCCTTGGAGGTCCTGCAGGAAAATCCGTGCTGTACTCCAACTCTACCGCTCGCTGCATATGTGCCTCAAATAGTGCAACCTCGTCCTTGAGTGAGGCTTTCATGGCTTGTATTTGATTGATCACGACGTCCGTCGACAGGATAGCATTTTCCGTAGGGGCATATCTGCTCGTACCGGCAGCACACAGCGCCAAGCCATCTCCAGACACCTGTTCATTAGCAATTTCTCTTTGCCCTGTTAGCCACTTTATTTCTTCTTCGAGCACGTCGATATCACCATCTTCATAAGCTAGCTGTGCACGGAGGAAGCTGCGCATCGACTTAGCAGTAATTCCTATATCGCTCACCTTTACATCTACGTCTATGGCTATCTCATCTGATATACTGCCACGTTCTGCCAGTTGTCTACTCTGCATACCTACAAGATAACCTCGGGCACCCTTGGTGGGATCGTTAGGTACATAGCTGAGCATATCTTTGATCAGTTGTTCTGCCTCGTCGTATCGCCCCTGTTGCAACAATCCATAATGCCACCAAGCATAGGAATGATAGCCACGGGCACCATCTTTAAGTTCCATGTCCTTCATGCGGTTCACGCTAGCATCGTAAGACACTTGATTAGAGTTGACTACCCCATCCCACTCACCCATGGCCAGATAGATATGTGATGGCATATGTAAAGCGTGCGAAGCATCAGCAGCTACTTTAGCATATGCGTCGGCCGCATCTTTGGCATCAGCAGCCGAAGTAGGACCATCTAATGCATGGATCTTATAATGAAGTGCTCCAGGATGATTTGGATTAACTGCAATGACTTGATCTGCTATGGAAGCTGCTAAGCGCAGATCATCACTGCCATTGCCATATTCCTCTGTTGCCCAAATCAGTGATAGCGCATAGAACACTGCAATCTCCTGATGGTCAGGATAGTCCTCATGTAGCGATGCCATATGCTCACTATACATCTTGTTGCGCTCATCAAAATCTCCTTCACCATATATGATTTCAAGGCCAGTCCAGAAAGCATGCTCTATAGGATCATCAATTGAAGCAAGTCGTTCTTCTTTAGTCGCACCTAATCGTTCTATAATTGCCATGCCCTTGTTCGTATTCTGCAGTCTCCATAGGGCTTTATAATGACACATGGCCGCGCCCCAATGGGTCATCACCTCGCTACTATCTGCTTCTGTGGCTGCCTCAAAAGCGGTCAGTGCATCATCATACTCAAAATTATGCATGAGCAACAAGCCTTCTTCAAAGGATTCAGCAGTGCCCTCATTAAGATTAAAGCCATGTTGTAAGACGCCGAGGGTTGTTTCTCCTGTCGAATCACTAATTATGGCGGATTGCTTTGGCGTGCATGCCA
>CAZDHV010000215.1:0-5499 GCA_964505335.1 uncultured Saprospiraceae bacterium
CTCACTACCTATACTTCCCCTCCGCATAATCCATTGCCGCAAGAAGGATATCTGTTGCCTTGTCCAGATCATCAATGGTTGCAATCAACGGGGGGGCTAATCTAAAACTACGGTTGTTAAATAGGAACCAATCTACCAGGACACCGTGATCTACTGCGTAGGCCACGATATGTTTGAGATATTTCAGTTTGGTGATTTCAACGGCCATCATAAGACCGGAACTGCGTATCTCTTTGATGAGATTGTGATCCAATTTTTGTTTGATGAATGATTCTTTTTCTGAGACCGATTCAATTAGATTGTCATGAAGTAATACTTCAAGTGTGGCGAGTGAGGCGGCACAACTTACGGGGTGACCTCCAAAGGTCGTAATATGGCCGAGCACTGGCTTCTTGATTAAGCAGCTCATGATTTCTTTGCTGCTAACGACACCAGCTATTGGCATCCCGCCACCCATGGCTTTGCCGATGAGCATTATGTCTGGGACAATCCCATATTTCTGATGGGCAAAGAGATGTCCAGTTCTGCCAAATCCAGTTTGTATTTCATCCAGGATGAATAAAGCCCCTACATCTGTACAGCGCTTTCGAATAAGATTGAGGTAGCCTGCATTAGGAGGAATTACTCCAGCCTCACCTTGTACAGCTTCGATAATAACACAGCTGGTCCGCTCTGTAATTAAATTGATCTCGTCGACACTGTTAAAGTCTATGTGTTTGATTCCAGGCAGTAGCGGTAGAAATGGTTCCTTATAATCTTGATCACTACGTAAGCTCTCCGCGCCCTGTGTTGATCCATGATAGGCATTCCGAGCACATATTATCTCAGCCCTGCCAGTATAGCGCTTTCCGATTTTCATTGCCAGTTCCGTGGACTCTGTACCTGACATGAGGTAATAGAGCGATTCAAAGTGATCATCCAATTGATCAATAAGAAGCTGTGCATAGGAGGTCTGTGGTGATTGATTATGCTCCCCATAAACCATCGTATGCATGTAGCGATCCACTTGGTCTTTGATTGCTTGAGTGACCTTGGGGTGACAGTGGCCCAGAGAACTAACCGAGATGCCAGAATTCATATCATAATAGCGCTTACCTGAAGTATCGTAGATGTGAATGCCCTCTGCATGATCAATTTCAAGAGCCATAGAGAGGGGGCTGGTTTGCGCCACATAACTCAGGAACAAGTCTTTTTTACTGATCATTTTTATCGATTGGATATAGTGTAGGAAACAGCCGACTGTCGCCTCATTTCATTAAGCATATCCTAACAGTACAGCTATTTACAGGCTCAAAAGTATTTCTTACTTTTGAAAACTACTGCCTGAGATCATATTCAGCCCAACTTAAAAGGGTGGTTTGAGAGAATATCCTGCCTAAAGTTGAGTTATAAATCAAGATCAAGTTAGCATGATGAAAAATATATCAGTCGCACTACTTCTATTTAGCTCTACCTTAATTTTTGGGCAGGGGATAAATTTCTTTCACGGCACTTGGGAAGAAGCGCTACAACAAGCAGCAAAAGAAGAAAAATTAATCTTCGTGGATGCCTATGCCAAATGGTGTGGACCATGTAAGCGCATGGCTAAGGACGTGTTCACTCAACAATCCGTAGGAGATTACTATAACGAGAACTTCATCAATATGAAGATTGACATGGAGGAAGGAATGGGATTGACCTTTAGGCAAGATTATCCTGTGAGAGCATTTCCCACGTTGATGTTTATAGATGAGAAAGGGGAGATAGTTAGAAAACAAGTGGGCGCCCAACAAGTACCGGGATTTATAGCATTGGGTGAAGATGTCGTCACATCGTATGATAGATCTGGCGAATACGCAGAAGAATACGAGAAGGGCAATCGTGATTATGATCTCGTGTTGCAGTATGTAAAAGCGCTGAATAAATCAGGAAAGCCGAGCAGTAAAATAGCCAACGATTTCCTGCGAAATAATAAAGACTTATCTGGTGATCGGTTGACAGACTTTCTGTACGAGGCGGTGACTACTTCAGATTCAAGAATATTTGATCTTTATACAGCTCAGCTGCCAGCTCTAAAGGCTAAGTACGGGACCGAAGCGGCTATGGCCAAAATCAATCAAGCTGGAGAGGCTTCTTTAGAAACTGCCATAGCATTTGAATCCATGGATCTCCTAGAGGAAACACACAAGATTATCAATCATTATAATCCATCATATGGCGAAGAATTCAGACTGAAGTCATACTTGGAATATGCTCGTGCAACTAACGATATATCGATGATGAGGGCATCTATACAGCAGATGACAGAGACTATTATCACTGATGATCAGGCGAAGGTAGACCTGGTCCAAGAGTTGATGTTGTACCAAGTCTTAGATGAAGAGATCGCTAATACTTCAGAAAATATCATGAGTAAGGTGGTCAAAAAAAGTGATCAGCCAGAATATCGACTGCTATATGCTCAGATACTTCATCAGAATAAAAAAGATAAAAAAGCGCTCAAAGAAGCTGAAAAAGCATATAAATTAGTGGAGGAAGGGGACACTTGCCATGATGAACTGCAAGATCTCATCCATAGCATCAAAACCAAATAAGGAAACTACCTGCTTAATGCGCCTATTACTATTACTGAGTTTGCTCATGCTCTATGTGCCGGATATTTCGGCATCTATATCGTTCAAGCGAATAGAGATTGATAGAGCAATAGAAGAGGCCGCCCAACAAAATAAGTATGTTTTTATAGACACCTACGCTGTCTGGTGTAAACCCTGTAAGCAGATGGATCAGGTGTTTAATGATCCAGAGTTAAGTGAATTCTTTAATGCCAACTTCATCAATATAAAAGTTGACATGGATAGCCGCTATGGGAAGTCTATAGCTCCGGATTATGATGTTGTCTGGCTACCCACACTAATTATTCTAGATAGTGATGGAAATGTAAAAAACAAAGTAGACAAGATCGTCGATGCTGCTGAGCTACTTCAGATAGCTAAGGAGGCGGTACGACCAGGTCAAGTTTATGTAGATGAAGGGTTCGCCAGCAATCCTTTTGGTGGGGGAAGTTCAGCAGCTGCTCCAAAGGAGAAAAAGCTTATCACAGAGGATAACGCCCCCATTCTATATGTACATGATGATCGCACATCAAGTGGGCGGCCACACATCATGTTTCATGAGGCCTACCTCCATGTGATGTTACAGGATGGAAAGCAGTATGAGGTTGCCAAGAAGTATCTGTCGACCCAAGATGATTGGTCGACTGACAAAAACATAAAATTCATCTTCGATTTTTTACAGACCACTAATAGTGCAGAATTCGATTATTTCTTGCGTAACAAGCAGAGATTCGTCGATGTAGTAGGTCAGGAGCAAGTGGATCGTACCTTGAGCATATTGTCATACGAGCGTCTGTATAATGGGTATCCTCGACCAAGCTTAGAAGAGGCCATTATCATATTTGGCTATGTAGAACCGGCACAAGCCAATGAGCGTGCGTACAAGTACTTCCTCAATAGACTCAACGAAGAGAAAAATTACTCAGAATACAGGAAAATTGCTGAGCACTATCTTACTTCTATCAATCCCTTTGACCACGTGGTGATGTATCAACATTCATACAATCATCTTATAGATAAGCGAGAAAATGCGAATCTGTCTGAATGTCTGAAATGGGCTCAGGAAGCGGTGATCTATAATGATGATAGCGCTCAATATCACCTGCATCTTGCAAATGTATATTTTGCTCTGGGCAATAAATCGGAGTCCGTCAGACACTGCGACAGAGCTAAAGAGCTTGCCATAGCACAAGGCATAGATACCTCGCAAATCACCAAACTGAGAAATCAGCTCAAAGAGCTATAAATCAAACTCTGCTATTACAGGGCAGTGGTCGGAGTGCATGATATCCTTGTACATGCGACATTCTTTCAACTTTTTACTCAATGGATCAGTAATGGAGATATAATCTATACGCCACCCCTTATCTCTTTGACGAGCACCAGCTCGATAACTCCACCAGCTGTATAGGCTCTCTTCAGGATAGAGCGATCGGAAAGCATCTACAAACCCACTGTCGAACCACTCAGCCAGCCAAGCGCGCTCATCTGGTTTATATCCAGAAGGCTTGTCCTTGCGGTCAGGATTGTGGATATCAAGGCGATCACGGACTACGTTATAGTCGCCGACTACAACCAAATTTTTGTGCTTCTTCTTCAGCTCATCTATCCAAGGGCCGAAGTCATGGAGAAACTCCATCTTGAATTTATGGCGCTCATCACCACTCGAGCCCGATGGGATATAGACATTAACCAATGTCCAATCATCGAAGTGGGTAACAACAGTCCTGCCCTCACTATCATATCGATCGATGCCAATCCCTACTTGAACGTCCTTGGGCTCACGTTTAGTTATGGTAAGCACTCCGCTGTACCCCTTCTTTTCTGCACTATGCCAGTAGTGCTTGTAGCCAAGTTCCTCAAGCTGGGCCATGTCGACTTGCTCAGGTTGACTTTTAGTCTCTTGGATGCACACGATATCAGGAGAATCTGATGCTATCCAATCAAAGAGCCCTTTTTTGATAGCCGCCCTTATGCCATTGACATTATAACTAACTAATCTCATTGATTCTTATAACTGTATTGGGTTACCGCTAAATCCTAAGTCTGACCAGTTCTGACCAGATTTGATATTTGTCATGGGGACCTCCATTCCTGCCAAACTTAAGGTGTGCTTTTGAGAAACTTTAGCACCACCTACAAGGGTAGTGTAGTCTGTCCAGCTCGCATAAACGCCACCTATCGGGATAATCTTAGTCCACATCTTATATCCTGTCGGCAGGCCTGTATCATCAAGATACCACAGGTATTGATCTCCTGGGGTAACACCACCAGACTCATAGGTGACCAGTAGGCCTTCTTGTCCATCGGCATCCACAGCCATTTCTCTCTTAGTACCTGGATCAAACACTTTGTATGGAGCGCCAAACCAAAACGAATCGTTGCACCAATGACTCCATGCCGTTTGGATGGCTTTATTTTTTTTATCTCCAGTAAGCTCATCCTCTCCCTTATATGCCTTACCATCAACTTCATCCATATCTAAGTGAACCACGTATTCTCCCCAAGAGACTCTAGAGTGATTATTGACCTTGTCCCAGACGAAGTTATGGCCTCGTACGAATGACCATTGTACATAGTTGAGTGTATCCCATGCAGGCTTATTAACTGCTGTCAACATTTGCTGCGCCATGGCATCAGCGTTGCCATCGATAACTTTGGGCTTGGATTCACTGACTACGAACTTCACCAGTAAAAATCCGATGAGTAGAAGTACTACAAGGAAGATGAGTATTCTTTTGATCCATTTCATACGTTGGAGATTTTGTAGTGGCAAGGTAAGTCGCTTCAACTAAATTATTAGTCTAGAGGCACGCAAGTTGTTATAGAGAAATTAGCGAAGGGAGGTAAGCCTAATCCACTATACCATACTTATAGGCCGCACTGACTAGTCCTGCGGTATTTCGGA
>CAZDHV010000216.1:0-5432 GCA_964505335.1 uncultured Saprospiraceae bacterium
AAAAAAGGCCATTACTCACGAGCAACAGCCTTTTTTCATTAATCGTCAAATTGACCTTATTCTTTTACCATACCATGGCAGAAAATCTCTACGACAGTATCTGCATAGCGCTCGATTACTTCCTCATTAAACGGATCTATATTATATAGGTGCCTCGTCATGTACGGATTGGAGAACAGATTGCTCGCCATACCCAATAAAATGTGAGACTGAAACTCTTTATCTATCTTTTTAATAGTACCTCTCTTGCGCTGCTTTTTAAACAACTCTCCAGTTAATGCCCATAATGGCTTTACGAAGTTCTTCAGGATATACTCACTACGCTCTGATTCTTCACTCATTTCATGTGCCAGTATTTTCGGGAAGGCAGGATACTTAGCATAGAAGTGGACAAGCTGTCTCACGACAACTTTAATCATCTGTGTTCCGTCAAGGTCCTTATGAATTTTCTTAGATGACTCAAATTCTTTTATAAATTCATTAGCGATTCTCTTGATCGAGGCCTTCCACAACTCTTCTTTATTGCCGAAGTAGTAGTGTATCAATGATCGGGCTACGCCAGCTTTTTTAGTTATCTCAGTTGTTGTTGTTCCGGTATATCCTTTTTCTGCGAAAACATTTACAGCTACATCACACAGATGTTCAATGTTAATTTCAGTATCGGCCGTTGGGCGACCAGGCTTTCTTTTTACAACTACCTTCATTGGCTCGTCAAGTGTTTCTACTTCTTGGGCTAATGTTTCCATTTTCATGCGAGTTTAGTGCGAATATTGGCAATATTGCCAAATATGATGACATAAATAGGACTTATTACTCAAAATGCCAAATGCACTACCAACGATTATATTAAAATATAGTTCAAGATCATGATTATCTTTTTCAAATTGATCTTATTCCGATTAATGTTCTATATATATTCATTTGACCAATTGGCATACATGCTAATAGAAAGTGTGCATCAAATTGAATCGAACTCATATTAGAGAGAATTATAATGTGTTTGGTTCTAACTGTCCGTGCTGGTTTGTCGTTATCGCCAATATGAGTAGGAGTTGAACAGATCATTCTTAAGCTGAGTCGAGAATTGAGAGGATAAGATTCTCCTGCAATCATCAAATAGATGAGTGGAATTATTCACTGTCTCAGATGGGATTACGTCAATTATTGAAATGATATTCTCCACATTGGTCAAGTTCTTATATGTACATTCATCAATAGACTAATCTTAAAAAGAAATCAGACGATCTACACTCATTATATTATGTGTGCTTGTATTGCTTGCAATTTTCGTTGGCATCTTCGCATTTATCAATCAGGATAAGCTCATTGACAGATTCATTGAGGGCCAGGCGAGAGATGCAATGCAGATCGATCTATTGGATGACAAAAATGTCTTTCGATTGATTACGGTGGGTACCGCAGCGCCTATACCATCGGAACGTGCTCAGACGTGCAACGTGATAATCGCCAACGGGAAGATGTTCATCTTTGACCTCGGAGAAGGGAGCTTAGATATGCTTGAAGATTTAAGACTACCCTTTATTCAAGCGTCCGAGGTTTTTATCTCGCATTGGCATTCAGATCATTTTATTGACCTTCCTGGTTATATTAATAGGTCTTGGCAGATGGGTAGGTCTAAACCACTTACTGTATACGGCCCTAAGGGTATTAATCAGATTATTGATGGTATTGATAATCTATTGGATATTGAAAATAAACATAGAATAGCTCATCATGGTGCCAACATTATGGACCCTTCGATCGCACTAGCGAGTGGTGTGCCACTATCAACAGATCCGGGATCACAGATTGTATATAGTGATGGTGAAGTGCTCATTACAGCTACTCAGGTCAATCATGATCCGGTGGAATTGAGCTACGCATATAGGATAGATTTTAGAGAACGGTCAGTTGTCTTAAGTGGTGATTGTTCTTATGATGAGCGCCTCGTATCATTCGCCCAAGGTGCAGATATATTGGTGCATGAGGCGATGCAAAAAGACTTTATCAAAAGGGGCTCGGAGTTGATGAAAGAAATGGGTAATGACCGCAACGCCAAGATATTAAGTGATGTGCTAGACTATCATGCTACTCCACAAGAAGCGGCTACAGTAGCGCAACAGGCTGGAGTAAAAAAACTTATCCTAAGTCATTTAGCGCCTGTACCTGAGAATCCAATTTCAAGAAGATTTTTTAAACGAGGACTAGGAGATATATACAATGGACCTATTGTCCTAGCAGACGATGGTGACGAACATTTAATAGAATAAAAAAACAAGGATTATAAAGTATGAGAATAAAGAATCTATTCAACTTAGATGGTAAGGTGGCCGTAGTGACAGGAGCAAGCAAAGGCATCGGCGAGGCTATGGCTCGGGGGATGGCAGAATTCGGAGCCAAAGTGGTTATCAGTAGTAGAAAGCAAGAGGCCGTTGAAGCTGTTGCCGATCAGTTTAAAGCAGATGGACTTGAAGCAGTCGGTATAGCCTGTCATGTGGCAGATGCCGAGCAACGGGTAAATCTAATCGCTAAGACTATAGAAAAGTATGGAAGGATAGATGTCCTGATTAATAATGCAGGAACCAATCCGTACTACGGACCTATAGAAGATATGCCACAGAGTGCCTATCAGAAGACTATGGATATAAATCTCAATGCTCCGATGGAGTTATCTAAGCTGGCCTTCCCTCATATGAAGTCTATAGGAGGAGGAAGCGTGATTCACATCAGCTCTATAGAGGGCTTACATGCCTCAGCGGGTTTTGCTGCTTATAATCTATCCAAAGCGGGCTTAGTCATGCTTGCACAAAACCAAGCCGCTGAGTGGGGCAAGAGCAATGTGAGAGTGAACGTAATCTGTCCGGGTCTTGTAAAGACTAAGCTCAGCAAAATGCTGTGGGAAAATGAGAATAACCAAAAGACCTTCGTGAAAAATATACCGCTGAGAAGGATGGCGGTGCCAGATGAGATGTCAGGATTAGCGGTGTTCTTAGCGTCTGATGCGTCATCGTATATGACGGGCTCGGTACTCGTCAACGATGGTGGTATACTTCATGCACCTATAATGTCGATATAATGGCTGAGTCGTTAGTGCAATACACACTCGAGGATGGAGTATTCAGAGTAGAGCTGAACCGGCCCAAAAGCCTCAATGCGCTCAATCATCAGTTGATGACAGAGCTTGTATCAGTCACCGAACAGGCAATAGCCGATCCTTCGGTTAAGATATATGTCCTATCTGGAGCAGGTCGTGCATTTTCGGCAGGTGTAGATCTTAAAGAAACAGAGTCGGATAGCTTTGAGTCTGACACTGGGACTTTGGCACTAGGACATAAATATTGCCAGATGATTCAGAAAATGAAAAAGGTCTCCATTGCACAAGTACATGGATTCTGTTTTACGGGTGCGCTTGAGATTGCCTTGATGTTTGACATGATGTTTTGCACCGATGGGACCCAATTTGGAGATACTCATGCGAAGTGGGCCATCATGCCGAGATGGGGGATGACCCAGCGATTGGCCCGGAGAGTAGGATTAATCAAGGCTAAAGAACTCACCTTCAGAGCGTACAGGGTCAAGGGCCGTGAGGCTGAGCGAATAGGTCTCGTCAATAGATCTTTTCCGATGGAATCGTTCAAGAAGGATGTGGATGCAATCGTCAAGGATATCTTAGAAAACAGTCATGAAGCTATAGGGCGTATCAAGGAGCTCTACAATGAAGGTTGGGCAACTACCTTGGCACAAGGTCTGGACCTAGAGCGTGCCGCTGATCCTAAGCTCAGTGAGACTGCTGATATGTTGAGCAAGTTCGAAGAGAAGAAGAAACAATAGATGCAACAGTATACAGCGGCGTCCACTCTGTTGGACTATAATCATGAGCGTGTTCAGGAATTTATCCATCAGCATACCCATGCTGACATGACAGATCAAGAAAAAGCGATAGCGTTATATATGGCCGTGAGAGATGGGTGGCGATATACCGCTTCTCAGATCTTCTTAACTCAAGAAGCATGGATCTGCAGCAATATCATGGAGAGACCTGAAGGACACTGCTTGGATAAGGCAATCCTATTGGTGACCTGTCTTAGAGGAGCTGGCATTCCGGCACGATTGCATTTGGCTAAAGTCAAAAACCATATTGCTGCTGAGCGGATGATAGCGCAACTCGGAACAGATGAACTGACTCCTCATGGCATGGTAGACGTTTATCTGGACAATCGATGGATTAAGGTCAGCCCGGCATTCAACAAACAACTCTGCGAAAAGCTGAATGTAGATCCGTTGGACTTTGATGGTGAGCAGGATTGCATCTTTCAGCAGTTTGATCGGGAGGGTGGCGTATTCATGGAATATCTAGAGGATTATGGTCACTTTGAGGATGTGCCTATGGCTTTCATTTATAGTAATATGAAAGAGCATTATAGTGGACTAAGTAAACATCTTGGTACTGTCAAAGAATATAGATTAGACAACAGATAGAGATGAAAAATAAAATTGCAATTGTAACTGGAGGCGGATCAGGAATAGGCAGAGCCACCTCTATAGAGCTTGCTAAGCAAGGAGCAACAGTCATCATCGCAGATCGAGATGAGTATGGTGGAGAAAAGACCTGTGGTGCCATACTACAAGATGGTGGCGAGGCTCTTGCAGAGGTGCTTGATGTCACAGATAAAGCATCCGTAGAGCAATTTGTCAAGAATACGCAGGAGAAATTCGGCACCATTGATATCTTGATCAATAATGCTGGAATAGGAGGTGATCTCAAGTTCATGGATGAGTATCCGGACGAATCGTTTGAGAGCGTCATGGATGTAAATGTGAGAGGAGTGTGGTATTGTATGAAGGCTGTTCTCCCATATATGAAGACTCAAGAACATGGCGGTTCTATTGTGAATATCTCCTCAGTAGCGGGCTTAGGAGCAGCACCCAGAATGAGTGCCTATGCCGCCAGTAAGCATGCAGTTATCGGACTCACCAAAACTGCCGCTCATGAATATGGGAAATATGGTATCAGAGTCAATGCAGTTTGTCCTACAGTCATCGATACACCAATGGGTCGATCCTATATGGATCAGGATGACCAAATCATCAACATCATCAAATCAACCATACCAATGAAGCGCTTTGGAGAGGCCTTTGAAGTCGCTAAACTGATCAGTTGGTTGTCTTCTGATGACAACTCATTTATTACGGGTCAAGCCATTGCTATTGATGGGGGAATGAAGGCGTAGTATGGCTCGCAAAGGCGCTAAGCCGCAGAGTGCGACTTAGTCGTTAAAATGCTAACTACTTTACATTTAGGCATTTATAGATAGAAGACTAGTGACCATTCAGATAAGTTCACGTCTCAATAGCAGTAATAGGATTTATTTTTTGGTTGATGCATAAGCCCTCTCTCGAGGGCTTTTTTTATTGTAGCTATTTCTATCACA
>CAZDHV010000217.1:0-2525 GCA_964505335.1 uncultured Saprospiraceae bacterium
AACTTGGGTGTGGATTTCAATTTTACGGGAGATCGGCAAGATCTATTTTTTGACTTTACAACTTTTGAGACTAATCCCGTAACACTGGACTCATATAGCTATGTAAATTTTAGTGCCCAATATGAGATTAACGAGGCATTCGAGGCATACTTGAATTTGCAAAATGCATTTGATAGTGAGTTTGAGGAAGTTATTGGTTTCAGCGTATTGAGACAGTATGTCGCAGTAGGTGTAAGATTTAAAGTGCTCAATTAACGACATTAAATTTAGGTTAATGGTCATAACCATTTGCACTTTTGATCGTCTATACTAAAAAACAGCTTTATGCGATATCTATTGATACTTGCTATTTCATTAGTTAGCCTCAGTTACACTTCAGAGGCAATTGGGCAGACTACGTCAGATATTATTGGTGATGGATGGGAACATATCGGCACTCGTAAAATCAATAAAAAGATTGATAAAGCGGAGATCCCTGTCACTATTGCCGATGGCAATTATAAAAAGATCATTCTCATAGCTGAGAATAAGCCTATCATCATCAAGCAGTGCGTAATTCAGTTTAAGGACGATACTAAACAAATCGTCAATATGCGTGAAAAGTTAGAAGCTGAAGATGCTGCACCGGAGATCGATCTTACTGGTGGTGGCAGCCATATCATCAAGCATGTGTGGATCGCCTATGAAGCCAAATCCAAGAAAGGAAAAGTGACGCTCTACGGAATGCGATGATCTGGTCATATCGTATCTTAGGACAAAAAATTAAATGGATCGTTGTTCTTGGTGTGAAAATGGACACCAGCTCTACTTAGACTATCATGATAAAGAATGGGGGGTACCTGTACATGATAGTCAAACCTTGTTGCAAAAGTTAATTCTCGATGGCGCCCAGGCTGGATTGAGCTGGTGGACGATATTGAACAAACGAGAAGGATATCGAAAGGCATTTGACAACTTCGATCCAGAAAAAATGGCTCGTTATGACCAAAAGAAAATTGACGAGCTACTCGCTAATCCAGGCATCGTACGAAACAAGCTCAAAGTGAATGCCGCTGTAACAAACGCTCAGGCCTATCTGAATCTTGCCGATCGGGGTATATCTCTCAATGACTATTTATGGGATTATGTAGATGGCAAACCTATCATCAACAGTTGGGAGTCGTGGCAAGATTGTCCTGCCAATACACCACTGAGTGATAAGATCAGCAAACAGCTCAAAAAAGATGGATTCAAGTTCGTTGGCTCCACAATAGTCTATGCTTTCATGCAAGCCGTCGGGATGATCAATGATCACAAAGTCTCTTGCTTTCGGTATAAGGAATTGTGTTAATTCATAATTGATACATCATTGTTATTTTTTCGGTTTATGTTATTATTGGTTATGTAAATATATAACCCTCTAATAACCAGTACAGTAGTGAGATGCTGACGATATATACATATCAATGAGAAATATTACTATATATTGAAAGTTATAATATTAAATGCAGCGTGAAACTGGATGAGCAGACTCGAAAAATCCTACATGTCGATATGGACGCCTACTATGCCTCCGTTGAGCAACGTGACGATCCATCGTTAAAAGGTAAGCCTATAGCAGTCGGTGGCAATGAAAAAAGAGGGGTGATTACAACCGCCAGTTATGCTGCAAGAAAATTTGGTGTAGGGTCTGCCATGCCGGGATATATGGCCAAACAGAAATGTCCAGAGCTCATATTCGTCAAGCCACGATTTGAAGTCTATAGTGAGATATCACATCAAATAAGGGACATATTCAGAGAGTACACCGATCTGATTGAGCCTCTTTCTCTAGACGAAGCTTACCTTGATATCACTACCAATAAAAAAGAAATCTCATTGGCAACAGAGGTCGCCGATATGATTCAACAACAGATATTCGACTCGCTAAATCTTACCTGTTCGATAGGCGTATCCTACTGTAAATTCTTAGCTAAAATCGGCTCCGATCTTAAAAAGCCGAATGGCATTACAGTAATCAAACCGCATCAGGCCATCAAGTTTATTGAGCAACTGCCTGTCAAGAAATTCTTCGGTGTAGGCAAGGTCACTGCCGAGAAGATGAACAAGCTGGGCATTCATACTGGACTGGATCTGAAGTCCAAGGATCGCCATTTTCTGATAACGCATTTTGGCAAATCGGGTAAGTACTATTATGACATCGTCAGAGGTATTGACAATCGCCCTGTCGTATCTCATCGTGAACGTAAATCTCTTGCTGTCGAAAGAACATTGGAAGAGAACCTGAGTGCCAAGGCCGACATTGTTCAAACTTGCGAGGTCATAATTGATAAGCTCGTTGCTCGCTTAGACAAACACAAGAGCTATGGACGGACGCTAACTCTAAAGATTAAAAGAGCAGACTTCTCAATCATCAACAGAAGTAAATCTTTGAAAGCTCCGTATGACAACAAGGATATCATCCATGCAGAAACTATCAAGCTCATAGACCAAAACTTCGATACGTTTGGAGAGATTCGGTTGATCGGATTATCGATAAGCAATTT
>CAZDHV010000217.1:2625-5400 GCA_964505335.1 uncultured Saprospiraceae bacterium
CAAGCGCATGCAGTGGTGTATCCTGCCCGGTCCTAATCGCCCTTGGGCGATTTCAAACCCTCTTCCCTCGCCTACCAACAGATTCTCTTTTGGAACTCTAACATTATTCAGCTTTATCTCAGCATGACCTCCAGGGCTATCTTGTGTCCCCATAGCATAGAGCCCTCTGACGATTTCCACACCAGGTGTATCCCGATCCACTAAGATCATGCTCTGCTGACGATGGCGATCTGCTTCTTTATCAGTTTTACCCATAACGATCATCACCTTGCAGCGTGGATCCATGGCTCCAGATGACCACCACTTACGACCATTGATCACATATTCATCTCCATCGGCAACGATTGAGGTCTCTATATTGGTAGCATCACTGGAGGCCACATCAGGCTCTGTCATGAGAAATGCTGATCTAATCTCTCCATTCATCAGTGGAGTGAGATACTTATCCTGCTGCGCCTTAGTGCCATATTTAGCAAGAACCTCCATGTTTCCAGTATCTGGTGCGGAACAGTTAAACACTTCTGAGCTCCACAGTACCCTACCCATCATCTCGGCTAATGGTGCATACTCTAAATTACTTAAGCCCGGACTAAAGTCGCCATAGTCCTCTGGTAAGAACAGGTTCCATAAACCAGCCTTCTTGGCTTTCTTTTTTAACGCATCCATTCCTGGCCAGACTTGCCATAGATTATTCTGATCTCCTACCCATTCGGCATATTCATGTTCAATAGGATAGATATGATCATCCATAAACTGACCCAACTTTGCCTGTAACTCTTTTACCTTATCGCTATAATCAAAATTCATATTTCTGTAGATGTATTGCCTATTTATGAACTCAAAGTACTTTAAGTTCTACGTCTCTTGGCTTTGACCAGTGCTAAATATTTGGCAGAATCCTAATTGTATGATTAAGAAGTTAAGATATTCTCACGATCCTGTCTTAGCTGGTTGATTTTGGTTTGCATTTGTAAATCTTGTGACTCAATATGATTCACCAGGCGACTCACTTCTTCTCTGGTGACATTGATCGATTGCATAGCCTGAGTTAGCTTTTGCTGCATAATCCAATCTGTGATAATATTGTTGAAGAAAAATCCTGTAAAATCAGAGAACTGACGCTCATCGATATTTCCAGAGAGTTGCAGCCCTATGTGTGATAGCTCTTGTCTAAATAGATTAAGATGGTGTCTCACCTGATAGCTCAGGTTACGAGCACGATCTATAGCATCTCGTCTTATCATCCGTTGCATCTGTCCACGGCGATTACTCGGTGGGCCGCCCCAACTCCTTACTTTCTGTAGTTGATTGATTACCTGGTTGAGCAAATTGATGCAGATTTTTCCTTCTTCGGCAGCCTCTTCAAGTTCCTTCTTGTGCTGATAATGCGATTCCAACTCATGACTCAGGGCCAACATTCTTTGTCGTAGTGCAGGATCACTCTGGATGATTTCATTCTCACGATCACTTTTCAATTGCACAAGCTCTTGTTCCAGCTTAGACTTATCACCCATTTTAGCCTCGAGCAGGTTCACCTCATATTCGAGTAAGTCGATATTCTTCTGAACTTCTTCGACTTTAAGTGTTAGCTCAAGATATTCTTGTCGCTCTTTCTCCAGCTTTTGCTCTTTGTTACCCAGGATTTTATGAAAGATCGCACGAGTACTTAGCCCTTCTAATTTACTGATGTCTTTAAGCTCATCATTGAGTTCATTATCCATCTTTTCTAATGTAGCATATTGCTGCTCCAGATCCTGCTGTGATGTCTTAAGTTGAGAAGCCACCACATCCAGATGTACAATCTTTGAGATGGTCTCTTGTATAGCTTTTTGAATATCCGTCTGGCCCATATATGGTAAAGGATGATTTTTTAGGTTTGATCTAAAATCAAATATATTTCTTTGATCGGAAATCATCTCGCTTTATATTACGTTACACTACAAAGAATAAAAATCGTTACTCATGGGAATATTAGGAGATCTTAAGAAAATATTTTTCGGCGCAGAGTCATTAGGCAAGTCAGCAGCGGGCAAGGGAAAGGACTTGGCAATGGAAACTACAGAAGATATCCTGGAGCGTGCCAGCGATTTTGGTGATACCATTAAGTCTACAGCCTCCAATGTAGGAGAAGGATTAGCAGAAAAAACGGGCGGTTTGCGTGATGCGATTCTTCATCAGGCCGAAGGGACCTTAGATATGGTCACTAAGAATGAGACGCTCAAGAACGTAGCAGAAAAGACTGAGCAAATCGGTAGCAATATCCTAGAGAAAGGAGAAGAACTCCTAAATAAAGGATCTCAGAAAGTTGAAGAACTCGGACAAACCATCCTCGGCGAGAATAATGAGAATCTCGAAAAAGCTAAGGAAATGACCGCCGATCTCGGCTCAAAAGTTATTGAAACCAAAGATAAACTAGTCGAGAAAGGAAAGGAACTCCATGAAAACCTCAATGAAAAAATCGACGAGACCCTTGCCAAAGCAAAGGCCGAAGAGGCAGCTGAAGCAGCCACACCTCAAAAAGATCTTAAAGAGATCCTCGATGAGAATAAAGGATCAATGCTTGATGATAAAGACGACTTCTTCTCCAAAGCTGCCAAGTACGCAGATGGTGACTACCAAGGCGCAGCTGAGGGAAGTATCACAGTCACAGATAAAGTCCTAAAAGCCGGCGGAACGATCGCCACAGCCGCAGGATTCACTGATCTCGATGGTGATGGCAATGAGGTTATAGATGATGCGATAGTCTTAGGGGAGGAGGAGTAATTTTCACCCCCT
>CAZDHV010000218.1:0-5364 GCA_964505335.1 uncultured Saprospiraceae bacterium
CTAAAGGACGCTGCGGTCTCAGAAAAAACTGAAACTGAGAATACAGGAGCTACCAGCAATCGTCTATACTCTTCGGATATAGGTATGATCGTAACGGACTTCTTAGACCAGCACTTTGGTGATATCATGAACTATAACTTTACAAAAGGTATAGAAGAAAAATTTGATGATATCGCAGAAGGTCAGGCAGAATGGAAGACCATGCTTAAGGGCTTCTATGAGCCATTTCATAAAGACGTAGAGGAAACCATCGAGAATGCAGAGCGTGCTAAGGGCACACGAATATTAGGTAAAGATCCTGAGACTGGGCATAGTGTCCTCGTGCAGATCACCCGATATGGTCCGGTGGTACAGATCGGTAGTCGAGAAGAAGTCGGCGAAGAAGGCAAACCTAAGTATGCCAACCTGAGGCCAGGCCAATCCATGGAACTCATCACCTACGATGAGGCGATGGACTTGTTTCAATTACCAAAGACTCTCGGAGAGTATGAAAATAAGCCTGTAGAGATAGGTGCAGGTCGTTATGGACCTTATGTCAAATTTGATGAGAAATATATTTCTCTTGGCAGAAAGACTGATCCGCTATCTGTAACGATGGAAGAGGCGATCGAAAAAATCGAAGCGAAACGTGAGGAGGATCGACCTATAGCAACATGGGAAGATAAGCCGATCACTAAGGGTGTGGGACGATTTGGACCATTCGTCAAGTGGGAGAAACTCTATGCTAACGTCAATAAGAAATATGACTTTGATAATCTATCTGCCGATGATGCCATAGAACTCATCAAGGCCAAGATAGAGAAGGAAGCTAATCGCTACATCAAGCAGTGGCCAAAGGAGAAGATAGCCATCGAAAACGGACGCTGGGGACCATTCTTCAGAGTAGGCAAGAAGAGTGTCAAGATCCCTAAGGTCAAAGATAAAAAGCTCGAAAAAGAAGAACTTGAAGCGCTAAGCCTCGAAGATGTCAAGAAGATGATTAAAGAGGCTCAATCGTAAGCCTGTACGATATCGTCTTCGTTACTAAGTAGGTATGATCTGAATGTTTTAGCAAAGTGCTGCATTCTATCCAGTTGCTCCTCGGTAAATTGAGAAACCTCTACTCCATATGACATATGGTTCTTATAAATGGTGTCATCATCAGTCAATCCCATCATATGCTTATTGATATGATCGAGGTCCCAAGGGTGATTTAATCCTAAAAAATGTCCCATCTCATGCACCAGAGTAGTCAAATCCTTCAACCCCGGATACGACAAGAATATGCGATCAAATTGAGGTGAATTGTGCTCATAGGTATGTCTCATCCTACTTAATACGGGAGTGAATCCCATCATTGCACTACCATCTTCACGCTTACTGTAGGTATCGAAAATGTAAATATTAATCGATCCAGCCATTTCTATGGCATCAACAATCTCTTCGATGTCTTCATCGCCACGACCTATGGCGGCGTCATGAAGATCAGGGATGTATGCATGATTTTCGTCCATGAACATCTTACCGATTTCAAAGACGATGCGATTTTCAAACTCATTGTTGAGATAGTCAATGTTGCGCCCAATGTCCAAGGTGACACTTTCGTCCACATCGCTCATACCCATCATGTAGAAGTTGAGTTTGAACAATGGTATAGTATCAACGACAGCCGCCGAAATGCTTGTTGTCAACAGTTGCAGTAGCATTATTGATAGTATGTATTTAAGTGCTTTCAAAGGATTTGTAGTTGTTGGGTTGTAACTATTAAAGACGCATTTTTATTATTGCACCCTATGTCTAAAGGTAATATTAACATATAATATATTCCGTTTACCTTGTTAACACAGCATGTAATGTGCACATGATGGGCGAAATCTCAAAATTTGATTTTGCAGATTCAATATTGGCCAAAACAACTATATAGTGGTTGTTTGAGCCATAATCGCAGTGGCTATTTCATTGGTAGCATCATGCTGCTTATATAGCTCTGTTATCTGTGTGTAGTCGTTCAAGATATCTTCTCGCTTAAGTGCCATATTATCGATGGCCTGTATCAGTGTTTTGCTGGTAAGTTCAGCTTGTATCAATTCTGGCACCACCTTCTTGTTGAGTATCAAGTTAGGCAGAGAAATATAATCCGTTTTGATCAGCCTCTTCGCGATTTGATAGTTCAGTGTGCTTGTTCTATAGATGACCACCTGGGGTACTCCGATGATTGCCGCTTCAAGTGTCGCTGTCCCAGAAGTAATGATGGCCAGATCTACCTGTCTGAGTAGATGTTGAAGTGGTTCTTCAGAAATTGTAACATTCTCTAAGCCATCCAGATAAGAACTATAGATGGTTGAACTGTGGCTTGCAATCTTACTCAAGATGAAGTTCCGCTGAGGAGATTGAATAATAAATTCACGAAGGACAGGTAATGTGCTTTGGATCTCTTGGATTCTGCTTCCAGGAGCTATCAGTATAGAATTCTGATAATGGCTGGTTGGCGCTTGATGTAATGATTGCAGCAATGGGTGGCCGCAAAATGTAGAATTAAATCCTTGAGATGAAAAATATTCATTGGCAAACGGAAAGAGTGTGATCAGTAGATCAAAATCTCGTTGAATAGCTCGATTTCGCCATGCTCTTGATGCCCAAGTTTTAGGAGGTGCTATATAGATATTTTTATAGCCTCTTTTCTTAGCCCACCGACCTAATCTGAGGTTGAAACCTGCGGAGTCCACATAGATGATCACATCAGGTTTTATACGCTCTATGGCGGCACACATATTTTGGTATACGCCTCTTATGTGAAGGACTTTCTTTGGCAAGCTCGAAAATCCCATGATTGCCAGCTCAGTACTGTCTTGGATGATTTCTGCGCCAGCTCGTTTTAATTCCTGACCACCCATTGCATACAACTGAGTTGCTGAATCTTTAGCCAGGAGCGCTGTCGCTATTGCGGCTCCTATTAGATCGCCCGAAACCTCACCTGTAACAATCACATATCGCATAAGTGCAATTAATCCAAGAGGAACAGATTTATCTGCTTCTCTACTTGGCAACAGTGAATGTAGAAAAATTAAATACCTTCAAATCTATGGATTAGAGAGATAGAGCCGGCAACAATTTTTTTCCAGATAGTCTAATTGATACATTTACTGAACTCAAGTTTGATGATGCTCCATGTCACATTTATTATTAATTCTAATTATTCGCTACTATGCGTCTGAATGATCCAATAGCGATAGAGCTCTATGAGTCTATCAAAGATCTTCCGATTATCGATTACCATACTCACCTTCCTGCTGAAGAGATTCTCGATGATCGCAAGTTTGAGAATCTTTGGGAGCTCTGGCTCAAGCATGATCACTACAAGTGGAGATTGATGCGTGGATGTGGAGTTGAGGAGCGCTTGATTACAGGCGATGCAGCTCCTTATGACAAGTTTGAAGCCTTTGCCACTATATTACCATTGGCATTGGGCAATCCGGTTTATCAATGGGCGCATATGGAGTTGTCCGATGTATTTGGCATTACAACTACGCTTAATGCAGATACGGCTAAAGATATCTGGAGCGAAGCCAATCGACAGCTGAGTTCATCGATCTCGGTTAGAAGTCTACTACGGCAATTTAATGTAGAGTTGATCGGAACGACCGATGATCCATATGACGACTTAAATGATCATAAGGCCTTGAATGAAGAGAATTCAAGGGTAATTGTCCTACCGACCTATAGACCTGATAAATATCTCTTATCAGATGACATAGACCTTGGCTCTCTTAAAGATCGACATGATTACTTTGCTGAGCATGGATGCCTGATGTCAGATCATGGCATCTCTCACATCCCTGATCCGACGACACCAGCATATAAGGCCTTGATAGAAATAGCCAAATGGAACCACGAGAAGGATTGGGTGATGCAGTTGCACTTAGGTCCTCAGCGTCGTGTAAACACTCGACTCACCAAGAGCACTGGCCCTGATGCAGGATTTGACACAATGGGGAATTGGAGACAGACTGATAGATTGATCCATTTCTTAGATGAGCTAGATCAGACCGATCAACTACCCAAAACGGTGGTTTACAACCTCAATCCCAATGAGACTGAGGCAATATGTTGTGCATTACAAAACTTCCAGCAAGCACCTACTCCTGGTAAGGTGCAATATGGTGCCGCATGGTGGCATCTTGATCATGTCACCGGTATCCGAGCACAACTCGATGTTACGATGCAATTGACAGCTCTCGGGACGCATATTGGTATGCTCACTGATAGTCGTTCATTCTCTAGCTATGTGAGACATGATTATTACCGTCGGATCCTAAGTGGCTTCCTCGCCGAAAAGGCGCAAAGCGGAGAGATGCCAACAGATAAGACACTGCTAAAAGAACTCGCAAAGAATATTTCTTACTATAATGTCAAGAACTATCTCGGGCATCTAAAACAAGGTTAACCGTATGGCTTACATAGATTCGTTATTTGATTTGGAAGGAAAAGTCGCCGTTGTCTTTGGCGGCACAGGAGAGCTCTGTGGACATATGGCTATCGGTTTGTCTAAGGCTGGTGTAAGCGTAGTTCTGGTAGGACGAAATGCACAAAAAGCCTCCGAAAAGCTTGCGATCATTGAAGGTTCAGGAGGTAAAGGAGCCTTTCTGGAAGGCGATGTCTCGTCTCGTGAATCGATAGAGTCTGTTATTACTCAAGTTCTTGCTCTATACGGCCAAATAGATATCGTCATTAATGGAGCAGGTGTTAATTCTGCTACGCCGTTTATAGATATCTCCGAGGAGGAGTTGCAACGTATCATGGATGTCAATTTTGTTGGTACTGTTCGAGCGTGCCAGGTGTTTGGGGATTACTTCCTCAAGACAGAGAGACCCGGGTCCATCATCAACTTAGGTTCGATCTCTGGGCTCAACCCGCTCTCTCGAGTATTCACCTATTCAGCGAGTAAGGCGGCCATCCATAACCTCTCCAAGAATCTTGCTCGAGAATGGGCTGATAAAGGCATCCGAGTCAATACGCTCGTGCCCGGATTTTTCCCAGCGGAACAAAATCGTAAGATCCTCAGTAAGTCAAGAGTCGCTCAGATCTTAGGCAAGACTCCAGCTAAGCGCTTTGGTGACCCTGAGGAACTAATCGGAGCCACGCTGCTCCTATCATCAGAGAAGGCTGGAGGGTTTATAACTGGTCTTGAGATGGTGGTCGATGGTGGGTTTAATGCGATGAGTATATAGACCTTTTTATCCTGAGATGTAGCAATGCTTGAGCTAAATAATAGATGACAAAAGAGCCTGTATTTTAGCCTTGGATTGAGTATTACAAGTGCTTTTTTATTCGAGATCTCACAATGTGCATTTGCAAAAATATTAGTTGACAAGGATTGATGTCTTG
>CAZDHV010000219.1:0-5337 GCA_964505335.1 uncultured Saprospiraceae bacterium
ATTACTTATCGAAATATAAGGTGGATTTTATTACATAGATAAATAGATCGATCCAATAAACTTTGAGATTCTCATTAAGGTTAGATTTATGCTATTTCCATAGATAGGACTTATTAAATAATAGAAAGTAAAATGCTCTCTTGCTCACGCTTTATCTTCGTTTTCGAGACCTCTTCTTCACTTTTCCAAAGTTATATTTCACCCATATATTTTGGGTGCCAAAGTAACTTGGACTCTCAGCTATATCAACTCCGAAAGACGAGGACTTACGATTCTCATCAGTGAGGTTAGCCCCTCCTTCCATTATGTTGGCCAAATAGTTAAATCTCACATAACCAAGTGTATTGCTGTAGCCAAGCTCGATCTTTTTAGATAATGATATGACAGCACCAACTCTCGGAGAGAACTCAACACCAAATCTATTATCAATAAGATCAAACCCTCCTGAAATTACAGGGCGGTTGGAGCTCCGTTCATAAAAACCATTAAGCCCAAGGTTGTAATATACTTTTACCGGCCCAGCTAATTCAAAGTATCGCCCGATCCCAATACCACTTTGGATATGGATTTCTTCAATAGTTGACCCTCTGATTGGCTCGACTCGTGGTGAACTGAAAGGAGATGCAGAAGAAAGAGTGGTTTGATCAGTTACACGACTTTGGTTAAACTGAATAAGATTATATTCTACAAACTTGTTGGCAGACTTCCGTTTTTGAAGAACTACTTGAAAAGATAGCCTCTCATCCTCAAATAAGTTTCGAGTTGTATCCTGAATAATCATTGAAATATCAACTGTAGTTCGTGATACATCCGTCCTGCCAACATTCGTTATGGCCAGACCATACTCGTATTCCTGACCAATACAATGGTTGATTAGATAAATAATGAATGTTAGCAAGAGAACAATATGTCTCATATTGTATATCTGTACAAGCTTTTATAATTACTCCTTCTGCGTAAATGCCTTACTCGCATAATTATAAAGCAAGAAGCATACGACAGCAATTACAATGAGACCTGGGATACTCCCAAATGGTCGCTCCGCAATTGCTAAGATATCGGCACGCTTATAAATCGCAACAGGTATCGCTAGAACAATCCCTACAAGTGCTTCACCAGTGATTAGTCCAGAAGCAAAAAGCAGACCTGTGCTTTCGCTTCTCTGTTTACTGCTTTCGAGATCCGCGACTTTTGAAGAATTGTCTTTTTGATACTTAGAAACCGCCCAAGCAATTAAGCCTCCTACCATGATGGCACTGTCTAGTTCAAATGGTAGATAGATACCCACCGCCACGGCTAATACTGGAATCCGGAAGTCTGATCCTCGATTCTCCTGATAAACATCCAATAAGATAATGGCAACGCCTATTGCCATGCCTGCATAGATCATTGGCCAAGGAAGGTTACCATTGAAGACGCCTTCGGCAACACTCTGCATCAGGGTAGCTTGTGGGGCTGTAAGCGAATCGGGATTCGCAAGAGTCTTAGGGCCAAATCCATAGGCACTATGTAATAGTTGTAGTACAAGGGGCATAACGATGGCAGCACTGACTACGCCAACCATCTGCATGATCTGTTGCTTTTGCGGAGTTGCACCGAGGATATGTCCTGCCTTGAGGTCTTGCATATTATCACCAGCGATAGCTGCGGCACAGCATACCACTGCTCCGATTAAGATCGCTGCCGCAGGTCCTTTCTCAGAATCACTGCCGAGTATTAGTAATAAAATCAGCGAGGCAGTAAGTATAGTCGCAATCGTAACTCCTGAGATTGGATTATTAGAGCTACCCACTAATCCAGCCATATAACCAGCTACCGCAGAGAATAAGAATCCGGCAATCACCATAAATACCGCCATCATACCAGAGATAACTACATCGTGGATCTCTCGTAGATAGATGATGAAAACTGGGATGATCATAATGCCTATGGCAATCATCACCCATGACATAGGTGTGTCTCGCTCTGTTCTTTTTAGCTTGGATACATCTACTTTATTTTTTAGAGCAGCCAGCCCACTTTTAGCGGCAAATCCTATTGAGCTGCGTAACTTGATTAGCGCCCAGAGACCTCCAACGACCATAGCCCCTACGCCTAAATATCGAATATGCGATTTCCATAACTCGCCTCCGGTTACCACTGCCTCTTTTCCAGCACCTACTGAAATATCATTGGCGATGATATGCCACGGTATGGCAATCCACCAACTGATTACACCACCAGCAAATACTAAAAAAGATATTCTGAGACCAACAATATATCCTACACCGATTAACGCCGGTGATAGATTGACTCCCATATATGCATAAAACTTGCCGCCTAAGAAGCTGGCACCCTCGCTAACTCCTGCCCATAGGCGAAGCCCTGATTCGCTCAGTTTAACCAATGCACCTATTACCGAACCGATTAATAGAAACTTAACGGCTTTTCCACCTTTTTCACCGGTCTTAAGAACCTCTGATGTGGCAACGCCTTCGGGGAATTGTAACTTTTGCTCAACGATTAAGGCTGACCGAAGAGGTACTGTAAATAGTACACCCAGGATACCACCACTCAATGCGATTAGCACCGTCTCCCAATAATTGAATTCTGACCAATAGCCCATCAACACGAGAGCAGGTATGGTAAATATCACGCCTGCGGCGACAGACTCTCCAGCCGAGGCAGCGGTCTGCACGATATTATTCTCCAGGATGTTATGATTCTTGAACATCCGAAGGATCGCCATTGACATCACTGCAGCAGGGATAGAGGCCGATACCGTCAATCCAGCGAAGAGGCCTAAGTAGGCATTGGCTGCAGCTAATAGCATACTAAGTAGTGCACCGAGGATAAAGGCTTTAACCGTAGTCTCGGGGAGCTTTACGTCATGTGGTATATAGGATTTGTGTTCTTCTGCCATGGTTGTGAGTGATTAGTGAACCTTACCCATCAATTTCTTAATCAATGGAGAAAACAATAATACTAATAGCCCAGCTCCTAAAGAGTATTTCGCAATCAGAAGAAAACCATCTGTATAGACTCCTAAGGTTTCCATACCACCCACATTTGTACTATCGCTTTCTATGGCTAACTGTTTGCCGATGAAACCAACTATCTGAAATGCAAAGGCTGAAGACAAGAACCATACCCCCATCATAAATGCCACGATCCGCTTAGGGGAGAGATCTGTTATTTTAGATAATCCTACGGGCGACATGAAGAGCTCCCCTAGTGAGATCAGAAAGTACATTAGTAATAGATATGCGAAAGGAACTAGGCCGCTTTCATTAGCACTAGTACCACTGATATAGAGCACATAAAAACTTACCCCTGCAAGCAGTAATCCCATTCCAAATTTGTAAGGTGTCCTCGGATTAAGCCCCTTCTTAGAGAGCCAAGTCCATAGCATAGAGATAGGTATGGCTAATATGATAATCCACATCGAATTGAGGGAGTTCGTCTGTGCTGCAGTCATGATGCCTTCGAGATCCACATTTCGGGAAGCAAATAAAGTAATCACACTTCCAGACAACTCATGGAATCCCCAAAATAGGGTCATAAAGAAGGTGATTAGGACAGCGACGAACAGCTTTTTTCGTTCATCAACAGTGGCTTTTGCCATGATATATCCCAAATAGATCACTATAGATATACCGATTAAATAGAAGAGCACATTGACAATGCTTTTTCCTTCAAATAATGATCCTGCTCCGCCAAGAGACTTATAAGACTGTAGCAAGTATGCGATAAGTGGTGCTGAGGCAAATGCTAAGATTGGAATTAAAATTCCTTGCTTGATTCCCAACACTTTTCTGTCTATTGCACCATTGTCAGGCGGCAATCCACGATCACCAAATACGCCATCTCGTATGCCGTACCAGAAAAATGCCAAGCCTGTCAACATTCCAAATCCCGCTAATGCGAATCCATAATGCCAACCATATTTGGCTGCTAGCCACCCACATAATAACGGTGCGGCCCAACCACCTATGTTGATCCCCATATAGAATATAGTGAATCCAGAATCTTTTCGGGAGTCTCCATCTTCGTAGAGGCTTCCTACAAAGGTGGAAATGTTGGGTTTGAAAAAACCATTCCCAGCAATAATCAATGAGAGTGCTAAGAAGAAAGCGACGTTGTTTTCTATAGCTAACACGAAGTGACCTAAGGCCATGAGGATACCTCCCAGAAAGATTGACTTTCGCATCCCTAAGATGCTATCAGATACCTTACCTCCAATTACTGTTGAAGCATAGACAAGAGAGCCATAAGAGGCGTAAACTGCTGCTGTGGCATAATCTCGTTCAGCAAGGGCCTGAAAGATTACCTCGACCATATATAAGGTCAGTAGGGCCCTCATACCATAGAAGGAGAATCGCTCCCATAGCTCTGCAAAGAACAAGTATGCTAAGCCCTTTGGGTGTCCAAATAAAGTCTTACTCATTAGATTGATTTATGTTGTTGATATCCCTAAAAATAGATTTTTAGTTTGAAAGAACGACCTGCAGCAAGATATGAGTTGATTGTTCAGCGCAAGCAGCCGTTTTTTGTTAGCTGAAAAGTGAAAAATGTGTTGAAAGCGACTTTGCGAGCAAGATATCAATTAAGTAAATGTTCCTTGACGTGTCGATCAGTTGTGATCTATGCGATAACAGGGTGACTATGTAATTGGAATGCTGTGATTTCTGCTCGCTACTCTATACTCGCTAACTCGAAACTCAATACCCGTTACTCGCTACTCAATACTAACTACTCGCCACTCAATTTAGCAGCACCGATTCTTCTGTGATGAGCTCCCAGCCAGAGGCTTTTAGTATCCAATCGAGCATTTCTAATAACTCCGCTTTCTGTTCTTCAGCCTGGGAATATAGATCACTATCTTCGGCTTTTTCTTTGATGAAGTCCTTGGCTTCAGCACCCATCTTAGTGATGTCTCTATCAGAGATCGGATTAAAGAGACCACTGTCAAAGTCATAATTCTTCACATTGTGATCTATACTCAGGATGTCAGCATATAAATCGCCATCCAGAGTCAAGGTTTTATTGTCTTCATCAACAATGAACTTGACAGACTCAAAGTCATATCCTACTGAAACTTTAGCATTGACTTGTACAAGCGCTTTTTTTCGGAATGGCCAGATATCGGCGAATATGTGATTCTCGTAATTATAGATCTCATTGAAGTTGCCTTCGACAGTCACCAGTTTAAACACCTTTTCGACACGTTCTAAAAGTATAGTTGAGCTAATCTCCTCGACATCCTTGATGGTGGTCATCTTATGATAGATGGAGTATATCCCAAAGCAAGCTAATACCGTGATTAGAACAAGCAGTATGTTTTTGACGAGTGACATT
>CAZDHV010000220.1:0-5325 GCA_964505335.1 uncultured Saprospiraceae bacterium
TTTAATAATTACTTAACTGCACCTTAGCAAAATATTAGAATTGTCTCTGATATTTTGTGCCGGAACTAAAAAATAAACTATGAAATATTTGTTTACTCTAATTGTATTTTTTTCAATTTCTACTATTTCTTTTGCTCAAGAAAATGATGATTCGTCCGGTCGTAATGGCGATTTTCTCATTGAACTTGGAAATGGAATCTTCGGAAACTTCGCATTATCTGGATCTGGCGCAAGCGTTATATTCGGAGATGGTATCACAGTTTCCTCCATAGGATTAAATGCTGGAAAGTTCATATCGGACAACTTCGCATTAAAGACGAACATTGGACTCCTTAATATAAACACAGATTTCGGTGGAAATAATACTTTTTTAATTACGGGTGGCGGCAAGTACTATTTTGGCGGTCGAGTCCCCTTAGAGGTGAGCGCTGGAGTTGTCACGGGACAAGATCTCACAACGTTTATAAGCAACGCTACATTGGGTTACGGAATACCCTTGGCACATAATATTAATTTGGAGCCGGGAGTGTCGCTTTTCTTTGCTGATTCAAATGTAGATGTTGGCCTCCAACTCACATTTGCAATATTCCTATAAATATCCATATGTATAGAGCAATGCTCGGCAACGCTTGCTTCAAAGACCTGCTATTTACTTATGAGAGTTGTCGCAGGTCTTTGTTTTCTTAATATTCCCCAATTCTTATTGTTTTTATAGAATCAACTCGACGACTATTTCATATTTCTATCCTTTTGATAATTTTGCGAGCTTAACGAATCAAACAGCTATTATATGTCTACTCTCTTTAGTTCAATATCTCAAGCACATTCTGATCAGTTAAAATCTGCGCCATCCCTGATCACTATATTGGTAGCCGGAGCAGATGGAAATATCGACTCACAAGAGCTTAACTGGGCGGAGAAGCTGACTAAGATTAGATCTTATTCTGATGCTACCGAGAGTCTCAATGGATATTATGCTGAAGTAGATGCGTCATTTTCAGATGACTTTGAAACTGCGCTGAAGGAGTTGCCTCAAGAATTATCTGCGCGAGAAGCGGCTATCTCTAATAAATTAGCTGACCTTAATCAGATCTTGGCCGCATTGGATAATGCCACGGCTTATGCGTTATACACAAGTTTTACTTCATTTGCTGAGCATATTGCCAAGGCGTCGGGAGGCTTTCTACGATTTGGATCCATTAGCTCTGAGGAGAAAAAATGGATCGCTCTTCCTATGCTCAACCCAATTATCCTGGAAGAGCCACCTGTCGAAGAGGAGGGAGCGTAATCCCAATTTCAATACACTTATAGCCCTCTTAATACTTAGGGCATTTCTTAAGAATGCTTTAAGGAAGTATTGTCTTAACACATACCAACTACAATCTTCATCACCAGATATGTAACATTTATAGGGTTGTTGTGTTTGAATGTAAAATCACTCACAAATGAAATATTTAATACTGACCCTATCAATCTACTTAGCAGTTTCTTGCGACGCAAAAAATCAAAGCAGCAATGCAGATTCTACGACTGCAATTGAGAACGTTACAGAAGCAACCACAAAAAAGGAAATGTCAATTGCTGAAGCAGCAGCTGAGCTGAAGGCTGATGTTGACGAAAAGGCTCAAATGGCTAAAGATAAAATGGAAGATGCTAAAGATGCCATGGCGTCCAAAGTAGATGACATGGCTGACAAGCCAAAAGAGGCTATGGATAAAATGAAAGACAAAATGTCCAAAGAAACTGCTATTGCCAAGGCGGATATGAAGGATAAGCATGACATGGTCGAGAAAGAACTTCCTATGGCTAAAGAAGAGGTGACAGAGACTATAGCCTCTACAACAGCGGCAGTGGCCACAACTACCACATCCGTGACCCCAGTCGTTAATAGAGAGATCGTTGAAGAAAAGAAAGAAGCGATGCCCGTGGAAGAAAAGAAGGCTATGCCTTTACCAGGGGTGGATCACTCTACGCTGGATAAGCTACTGAAGAAATATGTCTCAAGCTCTGGAGTTGTTAATTATGCAGGATTGAACGGTGTAAGAGGTGAACTCAATTCATACCTCGATGCGGTATCTAAGAAGATTCCTGACAATACTTGGTCTCGCAATGCGTCTTTAGCATACTGGATTAATGTATACAATGCCTATACACTTGATCTGATCCTATCTAATTACCCGACATCTTCAATTACCAATCTTGATGGTGGCAAGCCATGGGATGTGAAGAGAATCACACTGGCAGGTAAGAAGTACTCACTAAATGATATCGAGCATAAGATTATCAGACCACAGTTCAACGATGCGCGTATCCATTTCGCAGTTAATTGTGCGGCTAAATCATGCCCTAAGTTAAATAATGGCGCAATGACGGAGGCAAATGTTAACAGCACACTGGAGAAGCTGACGAAGCAATTTGTAAATAACAGCTCGATAAATACGATTTCCTCGGGAAGTGCGTCATTGTCTAAGATATTTGAGTGGTATGCCTCTGATTTCGGAGATTTAACGGCATTTATCAACAAATACAGCACTGAGAAATTAGGATCTGGAGCGTCTATATCATATGTAGATTACGACTGGGCTCTAAATGGTAAATAGTCCTCTGACAAACACACATTAGGAAATATTCTAATTTATTGGTTTGCGAGATTTTAAGCAGATAAAAGAACTATATTTGCGCATCTTTTTGAAGACTTAAATGAACGTAAATGGAAGGTAAAGGATTTGTCAAGCTCTTATTGGTTATACTGATATTGTTGAGCTTGTTACAGGTTGCCTATATAATCCCGACTAATAGAGTAGAGAAAAAGGCTGAAAAAATCGCTCAAACTAAAGTGAGTGCGATGCCTGATGGCATTGAAAAAATCTCCAAGAAGCGAGAACATGTCTCTAAATATCTTGACTCCATGTCAAGTGAGACAATATTCTCGATTCCTTTATTGAGTGATTTTACATATAATGACCTAAAAAAGAAGCAATTAGCCTTAGGTCTTGACCTCAAAGGGGGGCAGTCGGTTGTTCTTCAGGTTGATACTAAGAAGTTGATCTCGGATTTAGCTAATAAAAGTCAGGATCCAACCTTCCTTACGGCACTAAATAATGCTCAGGCAGCCTTGGCTAGCTCCCAAAGTGATTTCGTGGGTTTGTTGGGATCTGAATGGCAAAAGGTGGCTGGAGATAAGAAGCTTGGACGATTCTTTATTAGTAATGCCTCATTGCGAGAAGCAGGCCTGAACACACAGAGTGGAGATGGGGAGGTGATTAGAATCCTTAGAGATGTAACAAAGGATGTTGTATCTCTCACATTCAATAGATTAAAGCAGCGTATTGATAAGATGGGTGTCGTTCAACCGAATATCACTCTAGATGACGCTCGTGATATTATCTTAGTCGAGCTTCCCGGTATAGACAATCCTGAGCGAGCAAGAGAATTCTTACAAGCAAGTGCAAAGCTTGAATTTTGGGATATCTTCAGAACGAATGAAACGGGTATTAATGGGGCATTCTTTCAGGCAGATGAATTGTTGAAGAAAAGTATGGGCGTTGAAAGTTCGACTCCACAGTTTGATACGACCTATGTTCCGAAATACGATGAATTAGGTAACGTCACTGACTCAACACAGCAGATTGTTGAACGGAACGATCCTTTTGCTAATCAAGGGCCATTATTAAAAATGTTACAACTGAATTCAGCAGGCGCTCAAGTCGCCGAATTGGGGTATGTAAACCGTAATCAGACTGAAGAGGTGATGGAATTGCTTAGCCGAGATGATGTCAGAGCATTGTTCCCTTCAAACTCTAAGTTTCTAATGTCAGCCAAACCTTCTCAAGATGCAGAGGGTATATATACGGATAATCATCAACTATATCTTGTTAAGGCGAGGCCAGGTTCGACAGAAGCTCCGATGGAAGGCGACGTAGTTGTTGCAGCTTCTCAATCACCGAATCCGCAGACAGGACAGGTTGAGGTATCTCTCTCTATGAATAGTGAAGGTGCGGGTATCTGGGCAGGTATGACCACAGATGCGGCAAGGGATGGTAATCGTCAGATAGCCATAGCACTTGATAATGAAGTAGTTTCTGCACCCCGAGTAAATCAACCGATTACTGGTGGAAATACGTCAATTTCTGGAAACTTTACGGTAGCAGAAGCAAGTGACTTAGCATCAATCTTGGAGGTTGGAAAACTTCCTGCAGATGTACAGATTATACAGGAAAATACAGTTGGACCTTCATTAGGAGCTGCTAACATTCAGAAGAGTTTCTTTTCATTAGCTGCTGGTTTAGGATTAGTACTCCTATTCATGTTGCTCTATTATGGAGGTGCGGGTATCATATCGATTATAGCATTGATAGCCAACCTATTTTTCATATTCGGTGCCTTAGCATCATTTGGTACAGTTCTCACCGTGCCAGGTATTGCAGGTATCGTATTAACAATTGGTATGGCTGTGGATGCCAACGTGATCATTTACGAGCGTGTCCGAGAGGAACTACGAATAGGGAAGACCTTGCTAACAGCCATATCAGATGGTTTTAAGAATTCATATTCTGCCATCATAGATGCCAACGTAACTACAATCTTAGTTGCCATTATCCTGGCGTTCTTCGGATTAGGTCCGGTAAAAGGATTTGCGGTAGTTTTAATCATTGGTGTGTTATCATCATTATTCACTGCCGTATTATTAGGCAAGCTGATGATCGATTGGTGGACAAAGAGTAAAGGCAACAACCTTACATTTTGGACTGGGTGGTCTAAGGACTTGTTCTCTAATCTGAATATAGACTGGATTGGAAAAAGAAAATATGCATACGTCTTATCAAGTGTCATCATCATAGCAGGTATCGCATCGATGGCGATTAGAGGATTTGATTTAGGTGTTGATTTTAGAGGAGGATACTCCTATAATGTTGCCTTTGCAGAAGATGTACAAGCTGAAGATTTAAGGAATACTTTTGATGAAGTCTTCGGTGGTAATACAGTGGTAAAGTCTGTAGATGGAAGTAACACCTTTCAGATTGTAACATCTTACCTCATTGATAATACTGATAAGAATGCAGCAGATTTAGTAATGGCTAAGTTGCATGAAGGAATAAATAAGTTGCAATCCAGCAATGTAAGCTTAGATGCTTTTAAGTCATCAGATACTGTGGATGCTACGCACGTAGTTTCTTCAAGTAAGGTAGGCCCTACCATAGCAGATGACATCACAAGAAACTCAATGTTTGCAGGGATATTTGCGCTCTTAGCGATCTTCCTATACATCTTTATCAGATTCTCTAAGTGGCAATTCTCAATGGGTGCCGTTGCAGCATTGTTCCA
>CAZDHV010000221.1:0-5314 GCA_964505335.1 uncultured Saprospiraceae bacterium
AGCTGTGAAAACTATAACGTTGACGCATGAAAAAATTTGAGTATAAAACATTGGGGATTGAAATGTCTACTAAGGGCAAATGGCTTAAAACAAAGGTCATCGAATCTACTGAGATGATTACTCAATTAAATGAACTTGGTCAGGACGGCTGGGAGCTTGTAAGCTCGATTGACCATGCTATTGACGGTTATACGATAGAGGTCCTATTGTTATTGAAGCGAGAGCTTGACGTGAGCTAATCGAAACTGTGCTTCTCTCTTTGAATTAAATGTAAGTTTCCATCCCTGGTCAAGGCCTTCTTATCAATTAGCTAATAATAGTTAATTTGGAGTTGTGCATATGATTCTGGTTAGAATTGACTAATCATGTTATGCCCATTTAATTAATCCTCGCACTAACATCTTATGACCATTAACAGAACCGTTCAATTAACATTATTCTTTTCATTCTTATTCTTCTTAGGAGCCTGTAATAAAAAGGAAGTTCTTATATACAATGGAGATGTTACTGGTAGTACCGTAACCATTGATGATGAAATAATAGAGATCGACACCACTGGGTCATTCACAACCGTAAGGCTCGATCCTGGTACACATACAATAGAAAGTAACGGAGAATTACCAAGTACAATAGAGGTTGTTGGCGATTGTCTCATTGCATCTGGAGATACAGAGTTTGCGATATTCCCAACACTGTATTCCGTTAATACAGGCCCTAGGAGTCTTGGACCAGGAGAAATTCCTGAGTCTTTAATAATAATAGGTGACAGTGTAGTAATCTATTCCTTTGCTAAAAACCAGACTGAACTAATGAGTAACATGGGCCTTAGTACGAAGTTTTATGAGAATTGTGCAACGTGTTCCATTGAGCCAGCTAAACTCAAAGTCTTAGAAAAGAAAGGTAATGTCTATCCCAAGGAATGGGATTATCATATCAGTAATGTTCCTGATGAAATTAGAATTACCTCTGGCAATGAGGCCAAGAAGACCGTATTAGTAGAGTACATTACCCTCCAGTTGTATGCTCGCTTTAGCGAAGAGATGAGTCATGATAAAATTGCAAGTCCAGGCAGATTAGACACCTTAAAGAGATTTAATAAAGTTGTGTACGGGTTAGAATAGTTGTTTCAAACTGATTATACCAAGTCTGCATCTTGCTATCAAGTCAAGAACGTTCAGAATTAGTCATTTGAGGGGATTATGCTATTAAGGTTGCCACATGTTCTAGTATCGGTATATCGTAATTAGGTTTCTAAGTGCAAAGAAAGCAGCTGAGGTGAGCCCAATGGTATGGGATCATTAATACAGCAACCGTCTTATCGTAGAGACATTCAGTGATCTTGTCTATTCAGGCGAAATGCGAACAATATGCGATTACTAAGGACCTTGATCATATATAGATTAATCCTTATATTAAAGGCAGTGACCAAGGATATGGTTTCTTGTCACTCACTTTTTAATTAAAAATCTCAGCCGCATGCTCAAACCAATTCCACTCCTGATTCTATTGATGTTTACTATTACCATAGGAGCTCGATCACAAGATGAATCGAAATTTACACAACAGTCGATCTATAACAGCGAAATGCCAGATGGAATTTATCACTCAATGAACTATTTTGTAAACAAGGTCCCTAGCTCTACTGACCCAATTTTTGCCAAAAACGTTTTTGGCAAGAAACAGGTCTTAGAAGTACCAGAACACAATAGTTTCTTCTTCTACAAAGGTTCCAACAAAAAAGTAACTAATGTATTTGCGGTAGTAGTAGATGGACAGATCTTCTTCCAGATCAAAAGCATCCTGAAACACAGAAATAAGAAAGATAAGAATCAGACGAACAGCACTCTTCAATCTTTTGTGAGAGTATTACTGGGAGGTGATAATTATTACTTCACGGAAGTAGATTTAGCCAATCAATGGAGTCAGGCGTTAAACTATAATTTGGGTGTGGTTGGAGGACTCATTGCTCAAGATGCAATCAAAGGAAAAGGTGTGGTTTGGGATATTAACAATAGAGAATTTAACATTTTTAGAAACTGTAAGGACTTTAATGAATTTCTCACGGAAAATCTTGGTTCTACTCCAATCACCTGTCAGGATAAACAGCCAGATGGATATGTGGTAAGAGAGCGGATCAATGAAGTGAAGTAGTTAGGTCATCTAAAAAATGGCCTCAAAGACTACTGTAGAGACTGTGGCATATGCCCTTTAAAACAATAGTTCTTCTCTATATTGATTAATTGCAAATTACTATCTGAGTATACCAAACTCGCAAGATTAATGCCTGACTAGCTCAAAATAGGTTCACAAATAAAATGTCGCCATATGGAAAACTGCACCATCTACAGCCATCAACTAAAATTTGATGAAATCGTCAACATCATCAAATCGCACTTGCCTAAAGCCAAAATCGAATTTAACGATGGTGGCAAGCAGAAGGGTCTGGTGGCCACTGTCAAAGGCGGTTTCTTTGGCAAGGATAAAATCTTAACGGTCAACTATCGCGAACGAGAGAATCCCTCATATAAGTTGGATCAGGTGGAATGTGGCTTAACCCAAAATCTTGCTGGTATGGTCAACTACATCCAGTCCTTACCGGCAAGCAATCCCGCATTGCGCAACAAGTTTTTACATAAAGTCATGGCGGCTAATTGTGAGATGCCGTTCATCACCGAACCAGACTTCAATGAGGACTTCGAAGGCATACTCAAGCAAATCGCTAAAGCCACTAATGCTTTCATTTTTACAGGGCCTAATCGCATTTTTAACCGATCAGGTGGTCAGCACTTCGTAGATCAAGATTTCAATCTCATCCTAGATACCGATGGAAAGATGGAGGTTGACGACATCGATGTTGTAGTGGATGCAAAATATCACGATGGCCCTACCGACAGTTACTCAGAGGAGCAGTTAAAACGCAAGGCCAATTCTGAATCTTTCCTTAGTTCACATGGAATTAAGACAAACACTAATCTACCCTGCCTGGCTGAGTCAGGTAATACAACCCTCCGCACGACCGAAGAAGTGGTCAATCGTATCTACGCATTGCTTGCTGTTTCTGTATTGGGCGAGGGCTTAGAAAAGGAGAAGGTTGAGCAACTCATCAGTGCAAAGTCCATACAATCATTTACTCCAAAAGAACAGTCCATTTTAGGACTTACCGAACTTGATGATCAACAGCGGGCATATGCCACCTGGCGATATGAAAGCCTCTATACGCTCCTCTGGGCCGTAAATATGTTCCCCGATCTCAAGTATGCGAGTGACATCTGTGATGTATCGGCTGTAGTATCTACAATCTTCAAACCGACCAGAGCAGAATTCGAGCAACAAGCACAATTAAGGTCAACAGAAGAGGTGTTGAACGAACTGGACAAGACCTACAGAATGAACTGGGCTTGTGTAGATGCTAGGATCAAAAATGCACAAGTAAGTGGGTCTATTAATTCGAGTGTGGTATACGAACGTCACTATGCGCTCAATTGGCTCACTAACTACCAAGATCAGGCTTGGGACAATGTGCAAACGAATACGTAAACTGAAATAAATGGGCTTAGAATATATTACACTTAAGAACTGTCCTGTAAAGGAATCTATCAATGATCAGGAACTACTCAGTGCCGTAAAACAGCAAAACCAAGCAGAAGGTGTCCTACAAATGCTGACATCGAAAGGCATGTCACGAGATGAGGCCATGGCCTTCAAACTAACAAAGGTGATCAACAGACCTGACGGAGCTCAACAAGTTAAGATCGCCATTGCCGATATGTTCGCTCAGATACCTGATTTAAAATCGAACGAGCATCATTGTGCAAATTGTCCAATATCAAGTGGATCCACTTTTGGTTGCATCGGATTTCTGAACTATCCAATATCTGCTCGGTGTGAGCAATGGTTGGCGACTCTGGTTCAAGCATCAATCAAGAAAGGTACTCCTTACTCAATGATGGTCGAATTTATCGAGGACCAAAAAATAAGTGGATCCCAACTCAATCAGATGAGGCAACATGGGGACCAATTCTTCGAGTCGAGCTCACCTATTAAAATTGTGACCATGAAGAGCTTCTTTAAATCCAAGTCGATTAATCTTGATCAGGTATGGGAGATGATTCTGCTGTCAGGTCAGATGCAAACCACCCATATGAACTATCTCCTGATGATGCTTGGAGGTGTAGCAACTGATGACCAAAAGCCAACAGTACCCTTCTACCGGCACGATGCAGATAAAGGTGAATACCTGTACTTGGACCTAAACTTACCCTCTAATAGTGATCCGAGTATGCAAGCCTTGTATCGATTATGTGGGCACCTGTTTAAGGCTCTTTCTAACGGTCACGACGTATATATGGACTCTTAAATATACTAAGTCCTATTAACAATAAATTCATTCTCATTATAACCATTCTACCATACGAATCCGCTGTATCGTCTTCTCTCTTAGATCATTATTGATTCAGTTGCACGATAATGATGCTTATCAACTGTACGATTTATAAGCAATAAAGAGAAAACCTACAAATTGAACTAATTTTAAAGTATGAGACTGATTTTCGCAGGTATCATTATTACATTCTTATGCAATGGGCTGATCGCACAACAGGAGGGAGGTATGCCAAGTGAACCTGGCTATTGCTTTTCGCAATTCAAGTGTTATGGGTCATATCATATTTATGAGGAGTTTCTTGCTGTTAAGGAAGGAATACAAAACCCTGACATTGATTACGAAATTAAAAAAATTAGCATTGACCCAGAATTACATATGCAATTGCAACGATTACATCCTGTCTATGCCGATTCCATTCTTTGGAGCAAAGAAGTAACAGATGAACAATCTTTAACATTCAAGAAAGTTGCCGAAAGAAACCTATCAAATACTCGCTTAATTGAAAATCACGTGTTAAGAATTATTACACTTCCTTCGGACTACGTGACCTGGTTAAAAGTAATTTGCTCTGCTGATACTAATAACGAGTTATTGGAGGAGATTAGCTACAAGCTCTTCGCGAAAGGTTATTTGTCCGAGTCTATTGTTGTTCAACTAAATGGGCCCCGTGAAGAATGGGATCTTTTCAAGAATGCTATAAATCTCTATCAGGAGCATCATTCCCTTTGTATAGGAGATCTATCACTTGAATTTCTAGCTCATATCGGCATTAATACTCGACAAAAGCCTTAAGACTCAATGTGCAACAAAGAAACTTCTCTCAGACCGTTCGATTAATCATTATGTTGGATTTATGGAAATTATCTCTACCAATCTTGCGCAGCCTACCCTCTTCACATGGAAGGGCCAAGAAGTCAGCACAGGCATCTA
>CAZDHV010000222.1:0-5269 GCA_964505335.1 uncultured Saprospiraceae bacterium
GAGATGCAAAAGAGAGCGGCCAATACGATTAGAGCATTGGTGGAGTTAGATCAAAACCCAATTGTCTCCATACACGATCACGGGGCAGGGGGGCACTTGAACTGTTTATCCGAGTTAGTCGAAGAGACTGGAGGAAAGATCGATTTAGACAAATTGCCTATCGGCGATCCAACCCTCTCTGCCAAGGAGATCATTGGCAATGAGTCTCAAGAAAGAATGGGTCTCGTCATCGGCACGAAAGATATAGGTCTGTTGCAACGCATCGCTGACAGAGAACGAACTCCAATGTATCAAGTCGGCAAAGTTACAGCCGACAATCGCTTTTCATTTGAGTCAACCAAGACTGGAGAACGGCCGATGGATATGGAGTTGAACCACATGTTTGGCAACAATCCCAAGACGATCATGGAGGATGCGACTCGAGATCGTCGCTTCGCCTCAGTAGGGTACACGGAGTCAGACTTATCGGATTATATCAAGGCAGTACTGCAACTTGAAGCAGTAGCATGTAAAGATTGGCTCACGAATAAGGTAGATCGCTGTGTTGGAGGGAAGGTAGCCATTCAACAATGTGTTGGTCCACTTCAGTTACCTCTTAATAACTGTGCTGTGATGGCGTTGGATTATAACAACACCGTTGGTATAGCGACCAGCATCGGGCATGCTCCAGTGAGTGGATTAATTGACGCTGCTGCGGGCGCTCGGAATGCGATTGCAGAAGCATTGACTAATATTGTTTGGGCGCCATTATCCGAACAGATCAAATCAATCTCGCTATCCGCTAATTGGATGTGGCCTTGCAAAAACCCGGGTGAAGACGCTCGATTATACCAAGCTGTATCAGCAGTATCTCAATTCGCGATAGCTCTTGGGATTAATATCCCTACGGGCAAGGACTCTATGTCCATGGCACAGAAGTATGGTGATAAAACAGTCTTAGCGCCTGGAACAGTAGTTATATCCGCTGCTGGGCAGTGTGCAGATCTTACCAAGGTGGTCACGCCCGTATTAAACAAAGCTGGTGGAGGTATCTACTACATAGACATGTCCTCTGCGCCGATGGCCATTGGTGGTTCATCGTTTGCTCAAACTCGAAACGCAATAGGAGAGAGCTGTCCGAATATCGATAACGCCGCCTATTTTAAAACTTGTTTTGAGGCTATACAAGAAGCAATAGTGGCTGGGCATATCTTGGCAGGTCACGATATCTCTGCAGGCGGCATGATTACCACGCTCTTAGAGATGTGTTTCTCAGATAATGACCTTGGCGTCAACGTCGATTTGTCAGGCTTAACAGAAGCAGATCTCATCAAAATACTATTTGCAGAAAATGCTGGTGTAATCATTCAGGCTAAAGATGATAGCTTTCAGAAGTTCATGGATGCCCAAGCCGTCAAGATGAATCTAATTGGGCAAGTTACCGAGTCAGATCAGTTAAACATCTATCAAGGGAAGAATTACTATCAATTCTCAGTATCAGAAATGCGTGATCAATGGTATGAGACCTCATACTTGCTCGATCAGCACCAAACCGCCAATGGTTTGGCGAAAAAGCGCTTTGATAATTATAAGCAACAGCCACTGACTTATTCATTTCCGGATCATTTTGATGGGACTTTGCCTAATATCATCATCAAGGGCAAGCCACAAGCAGCCATCATCAGAGAGAAGGGCAGTAATAGCGAACGTGAGATGGCCAATGCCCTTTATAGAGCTGGATTTGCCGTAAGAGATGTACATATGACCGATCTGGTGTCAGGTCGAGAGTCTCTCGAAGATGTGAGGTTCCTTGGTGCTGTCGGAGGCTTCTCTAATAGTGATGTCTTGGGTTCAGCCAAGGGCTGGGCAGGAGCATTCAAGTATAACGATCGTGCACGTGCTGCTCTTGAGCAGTTCTTCAGGAGGGACGATACATTGTCGGTTGGGATCTGCAATGGATGTCAACTGTTCTTAGAATTAGACCTGATCAATCCTGATCATGAGCGACTTTCCAAGATGACTTTTAATGACTCCCACAAGCACGAGAGTTCATTTACATCGGTAACCATACAAGAGAATCAGTCTGTGATGCTAGGCAATCTGGCTGGATCAACCTTGGGCGTCTGGATCTCACATGGTGAGGGTAAGTTTAGCCTTCCGATGCCTGAGAGCCACTATCATATCGTCGGTAAGTACGGATATGCCGCATATCCTGCTAACCCTAATGGCAGTGATTACAATGTAGCTATGGTAGCTAGTCCAGATGGACGCCATTTGGCGACTATGCCTCATATAGAGCGCTCATTTTATGCTTGGAACTGGCCACATTATCCAACAGATCGATCGGATAAAGCTAGTCCTTGGGCACAAGCATTTGTCAATGCACTGGATTGGGTGAAAGCTTAGTTAAGGACATCCTACTCATCCTTTTAGATTTGAAGAACTTTGAGTATTTCTTTGATTCGCTGTAACATTTTCTTAACGGCTCACGTCTTCGTGTCATAACCGGGATAGTAGGTCGTTTTGACCACTTAATCATTCAACGTATAACTATTATGAAGAAGCTAATAAGCATATCTGTATCACTGCTTTTTGCACTCAACATGTTCGGTCAAAATATCATTGATCGCCACTTCGAACATCTCGTAGACTCTGATGAGAGTACAGTCATCCATGTTGCAGGCCTTACATTTCAACTGGCCTCCAATTTTGCATCTGAAGATGCAGATACTGAAGAGTTCTTGCAATCGATTGAGTCGTTCGACTTAGTGGCCATGGATGATCAGGCTAACGCACGAGGATTATATGATACAGCATTAGGTCATGTAGGAGATGATTATGAGGAGTTGATGAACATCAAGGATAAAGAAGGAAACTTCTCTCTATTCATTGACGAGGAGGAAGGTATCGTTTATGAGATCGTCGGAACTGGTGCAAGTGACGATGGTTTTGTTCTATTCTCATTATTGGGTAGGATGAGATTAGATCAGGTTGGAGAGCTTATCAATAAGATCGATGACCAAGGAATTAAAGTCTTGAAGGATATCGACCTTAAGTCTATTGAAGATGTAAAAGTTTATCCAAATCCAGTGACTGCTGCGGGGGATGTCACAATTGAACTGCCGGCAGATATGAGCGGTGCCAATGCGACTATCTATGACGCTTCCGGAGCGAAGGTTAGATCATTTAAGCTTAATAAAGGCAGTCAAAAGATCAAAATGGATGTGGAGCCAGGATATCATGTGATTGCCCTTGACAAAGATGGCACTACCATTAAAAAGAGAATATTAGTAGTTAGATAGTACCTGTCGGATAACCATACAGAGGACCTAAGATTGATTCGTCTTAGGTCTTTTTAATTTACTGATCACGAGATACAGTACGCCCGCAATTACCAATGCGGATCCTATCAATTGAGTGCTATTAAGATGTTCCCCTAACAGCATTGTCGCCAGTATGATAGTGGCTACAGGTCCAATAGTACCAATAATAGAATTGTTGTTGGCCCCTATGATTTTAATTCCTTCTACAATGAGGAATGATGGAAGGACCGTGGCCAGAATTGCCATCATGAGCGCATAGATATAGACCCACATTGAAAAGTCAAATAGGTTAAAGCCATTGATCAAAGCATTATGGATCAGTATCGCAAGACAGGCGGTAGTCATAGCTGCGGCATTGTAGACTCTACTGTTCATCTTGGCAATGATCGCTTGACTACCGACGAGATAAAGGGAATAAAAGAACGCTGAGCCTATTACCAAGGCCCCTCCTAAAACTAATTGTTGTTCTTGATTAATGGCCATGTTACCATAGAAGGCTATCGTAATGCCTAAGTAAGCCAGAATAATTGCTATGAGCTGGCTGAACTTCGCTTTTTCCCCAAGGAATAGATAAGACAGGATTACCACGAAGGTTGGATAGATGAATATGATGATGCGTTCTAAGCTCGCATCGATATACTGTAATCCGACGAGGTCCAATAAACTGGCAACATAGTAGCCCATCAATCCTAGGAGCACAATGCTCCATTTGTGTCTTTTCAATTGTATGATGCTCTCATTTTCTGTGCTACTGAAATATATGAGTAGTCCAATGAAGAAAGGTAATGACATCAACATCCTAAGCATGAGCAAGGAGATCGCATCGACGTCGTGGAGGTACGCTAACTTGACCAATACAGCCTTAGTCGAAAACAGAATTGCGCCTGCAAACGAGTATAGGATTCCTAGATATGTAGGTGACTGTTTCAGAATTTTATTTTGACTTGATACGATAAATTGTTAAAGTTCAGAAATATATTTGGTAGTAGCTAAACTTGTTTGATATGATCTTTCCCTTTGAGCAGGATATCATCTTAGAAAATGACCGTGTGATTATTAAGCCGATTTACACATTAACAGATGCTGAATCGCTCTGGCCGATCAACGAGGCCAATCCTATGTTGATGCGATATTCTCCAGCGATGATACGGGGACGAGCTAGTTTTGAAAGTTACTTTGAGTCGTCTCTTGATTTGAAAAAAGCGCAGAGTAAGTATCCGTTCATTATCGTGGATAAGCTCAATGATCAATCTGCCGGATCGACCAGCTTCATGAATATCAATGTGGCTCATGAGCGTCTGGAGATCGGTTCGACGTACTTAGGACCCAAGTTTCATAGAACGGGTCTTAATCGCAACGTTAAGCTTCTCATGATTAGCTATGCTTTCGAGAGTTTAAATGTCAAGAGAGTAGAGCTCAAAACCGATGCAAGGAATATGCAGTCACGAACGGCGATGGAAGGAATCGGAGCTAAGTACGAGGGTAGTCTCCGCAGCCATACGATCATGACAGATGGGTATCGGCGAGATACGGCTTATTATAGCATCTTAGTTGATGAGTGGCCTGAAGTCAAGCGTCAGTTGTTACTGAAAATAAAATGAGGCTACTCCAATCGCTGGAACAGCCTCACATGTGGGTTGGTTGGTCTATTTCTTACTGGGTTACCGATATTCGGTACGACTCACGTTGATCATCGTTTTCGATGCGTAGGATCAGATTTCCTACTGAGTTTAAGCTCTTAATATCGAGAGTCTGAGATACGCCTGTAATCTCCTGCTGCATCAATCTTTTTCCGATGATGTTATAGAGTTCGAGTGTGCCACCAATATAGCTAGCCGGCATATTTACATTTAATATATCAGAAGTTGGATTCGGATATAACTCTACGGCAATTACATCTGATTCAGCTGCTATCCAGTCGATTTCAATACCGTTAGATTCTATATTGCTAGTGACGATCTCCGCTA
>CAZDHV010000223.1:0-3914 GCA_964505335.1 uncultured Saprospiraceae bacterium
CTATATATCCTTTACACAGCGAAATCCTGTATGATTCAATCCTGTATCAGTTGTGCTACCCATACGCCGTGCATTGCGATATCCTGAACAATAGTCGTCGTTGCATAAAAATGATCCGCCTCGAATTACTTTCTCTTGTTGATATGGCATCTGTGGATTGAATGCACGATCAGGCGTTAGATTTCCTTGAACATCTTTCTTATTGGAATAAAAGCTCACGTCATACCAGTCAGCGCACCACTCCCATACATTACCAGCCATGTCATACAAGCCATACCCATTCGGCTCATAGGATTTCACAGGAGCTGTACCTACATGTCCATCTTGAGCTGTGTTAGACACGGGAAACAATCCCTGATAGAAATTTGCTTTAGGTGATCCTGATTCAATGGATTCATCGCCCCAGGGATAAATCTTATTCTCTAATCCGCCACGAGCAGCCCATTCCCATTCTGATTCTGTCGGTAATCTTCTATCAGCCCATACAGCATAAGCTTGTGCATCTTCCCATGAAATTTGAACCACTGGATGATCCATGATCTCGTCAATATCAGACTCAGGCCCAGTTGGATGTCTCCAATTAGCACCTATCTGCCATCGCCACCATTGACCTACATCATTATAACCGCTGATTTGATTATTTGGTGTAAATACCAAAGCTCCGGGTAAGAGTACACTATCAGGTGGTTGCGGTGTATCAGGAGGCAATTGAATTTTGAGTTCATCCCAGTCTATTGCTCGTTCAGCTACCGTGATATATCCCGTTTCTTCTACAAAGGACAAAAAGTCTTGATTCGTGACTTCTGTGGCCTCCATTAAGAATGCCTCCATGGCAACCTCGTGTTTGGGAAACTCATTGCTACTGGCTTGATCATTATCTCCACCCATAATCAATGTGCCTGCAGGTATAAGTACCATACCCTCTTCAATGATACTATCTAAGTTCTTGCTTTCGGCCTGAAATCCACAAGAGACTAATAAGCAAAGTGATACACAAGCAATAAGATTCAGTAAACTCATTAGACTATTAAGAAAAAATTAACAATATGAACATAACTTCTGGTGTTAAATATGACATAACATATTGATAAACAGTATACTATACCATTTTTCTGAACGCCCTACACCTACATTACTTACTCCCGATTGGCCTATTTTAAGCTTGATTATTGGTTATATATTCAATTAATTGTTTAACTTTAAGTCAATATTTGTTAAACAAGGCAACCGATAGCGTTACAACAGAATAGTATAGATGTAACATCTACGACAACTACAAAAATAGATATTATGAAAGCAGAGATTAATAAACACACCGATTACTTAATGAGATTAGCATACTCATTTACTAATGACACCAATGATGCTAAGGATTTATTTCAAGAAACAATGCTTAAAGCGATCTCAAAGTTTCACCAGTTTAAGCCTGGAACAAATCTTAAAGCGTGGGTTACGACTATCATGCGTAATGCCTATATCAATCAATACCGCAAGAATAAAAGACGCAGAGCGTATTCTCTAGATGAGTACGATCGCGATACATATGCGCCTACAGAGGATAACATGTCCGAATCGAATATGATGTCTGATGAAATCATGAAGCAGTTAGATACATTGCGCCCTAACTACAAATCCCTTCTTCATATGATCATGAATGGATATCAGTATGATCAGATTGCTGAGCACTATAAACTGCCTTTAGGAACAGTTAAAAGTCGCATCCATCTTGCTCGTAAAGAGTTGCATTTGAAACTTCAACGTGCAGAGGTACTGAATTAGGTCTATGCTAATTTGCTCAGACTTCTTGTAGCATTGCTTTTACCTGTTGTACAACATTTGCAGGAGTAAACCCAAATTTTTCATCGAGTACTTTGTAAGGTGCGGAGTATCCAAAATGGTCAAGTCCCCATACTTTGCCATTATGACCTACCAGCCCTTCTAAGTTGACAGGCAGCCCTGCAGTGAGTCCAAATTTTGGAACAGCATCAGGTAAAATCTCTTTCTGGTAGCTTAGATCTGTGGATCTAAATAGACCTTCACTTGGGACTGATACGACTCTGACATTTATGGTCTCCTTGAGCTCTTTAGCCGCTTCATAAACAGTAGCAACTTCGGAGCCATTGGCAACCAATATAACATCTGGATGAGGATCGGACTCATACACTATGTAGGCACCCATGGTAGCCTGTGACGCATCTTCTTTACGATTAGGCGTATCGATCTCTGAGATGTTTTGTCTTGAGAATATCATTCCTGTAGGACTATCGTCATTAGTGATTGCTAGTCTCCAAGCCTCGGTTGTCTCTGGTCCATCTGCTGGACGTAAAGCCAATAGGGAGTTATGTCCTTTATGATTTTTGAGTTTCTCCATTAGCCTTAGTTGGGCTTCTTGCTCAACAGGCTGATGAGTAGGGCCGTCCTCCCCTACTCTAAATGCATCATGTGTCCACATGAATATCACTGACTGTTCCATAAGCGCTGCTACCCTTATCGCAGGCTTCATATAATCACTGAATGCAAAGAAGGTAGCACATACTGGTATGACTCCTCCATGCAATGCCATACCGGTACACAACGCCGCCATAGTCAACTCTGCCACGCCAGCTTGCAGGAAGGCTCCACTAAAGTCTCCACGCTGAAAGGCCGAGGTTTTCTTTAAGAAGCCGTCTGTTTTGTCACTATTAGATAGGTCAGCTGAAGACACAATTAAATTCTTTACGTGATCAGCCAAATAAGCCAATACTCGTGAAGAGGCATTTCTAGTAGCATCAACCGGCTTTTGTTCAATTGCATCCCAGTCGATGTATGGCAACTCTCCCTCCAAGAATGATTCTAATTGCTTAGCCTTGTCCGGATTCTTGTCTTGCCATTTGGCATATTTCTCTTTCTCTTTATCAGCCTCTATTATCAGCTTTTTCTTCACTTCAGCATATGAAGACTTCACCTCATCAAAGATCACAAAAGGGTTCGCTGGGTCTCCACCTAATCCTTCAATCGTCTTTTCATATGAGGCATTAGACTTTCCTAGCGGTTTCCCATGAAGTTCTACTTCACCTTCAAAACTTTTTCCAGCGTCATCTTTGACACCTTTGCCCATGACGGTCTTGCCGATGATAAGTGTCGGCTTAGCAGTTTCATCGATTCCCGCTTGAATGGCGCCTCTAAGGGCATCATGATCATTGCCATCAATCGTCACCACATGCCAGTCCCAAGACTTATACTTCAAGGCGGTGTCTTCTCCAGTAACGTCATCCACAATCGTCGAGAGCTGGATGTCATTGGCATCATAAAACATAATAATATTCCCCAGGCCTAAATGCCCAGCTATCCGACCGCCACCTTGCGAAATTTCCTCTTGGATGCCGCCATCAGAAATATAGATATAGGTTTTATGCTCAACTACCTGACCAAATCTTGCTGCCAAGAAACGCTCCGCAATGGCTGATCCAATGCCAAAGGCATGTCCCAATCCTAATGGCCCTGAAGTATTCTCAATGCCTCGGTCAATATCAACCTCGGGATGACCAGGAGTCGGGCTACCCCACTGTCTGAAATTTTGGAGCTCTGAGATGGAATAATTGCCTGTCAATGCCAAGGTGCTATATAACATTGCCGACATATGCCCTGCGTCGAGATAGAAACGATCACGCTTATGCCACGCCATATCATCAGGATCATACTTCAAAAACTCGGAGTATAGTACGTGCATAAAGTCTGCACCGCCCATAGGTCCGCCTGGGTGTCCAGAGTTTGCTTTTTCTACCATGGCCGCTGAAAGAATACGAATATTGTCTGCAGCTTTTAGTGAGAGTTCTTTATCATTCATGTAATCCTAAGATGTTGGTCTTCGATATGGGCTGCAAGGTATAAATCTTTATATGTATTATGGCTTACATATGTAGTCTAATTATTCC
>CAZDHV010000223.1:4014-5201 GCA_964505335.1 uncultured Saprospiraceae bacterium
ATTAATGGCATCTATCATAGTGTGGGCTAATTCTAGCATTTCAGACTCCTTATTATAGACATTTGGTGATACTCGGATACTGTTTCCTCTATAGGACAATACGAACTTACGTTCGTCAAGGACGCGCTTGACTGAATCTAAATTAATGCCCTCTTGCAATCTAATTCCGATGAGATGATGTGCACGCTGATCGCTATCTGCTAACTGAAATCCGTGATCCTGCAACATACTCAATGATTCCCTGCTTAAATCCAGGCAGTATTCCTGTATTTCATCAGGTGTCCATTCTATGAGCTGCTTGACTCCATGGATCGCCAGAGGTACGTTAATAAAATTGGACGCTTCACCCATATCATACCGATGAGCTTTAGGCTTATACTTGGGTTGATAATTGACCAATCCTGAAAAATCCTCACTATTCAGACGATTGAGCCAACTGTGCTCTATTGGATCTCCCTCGCATAGATGATCAGCATAGTAACAGAACCCTAAACTATAAGGCCCCATTAACCATTTGTAAGAACTCGCCACGAGCACATCAGCACGTATAGATTGTTGATCAAATGGCAGTGCTCCAAAAGATTGAGTACCATCTACGACTAGTAATCCACCGTGTTTGTCTAATCTTGCTCGAATTGCGGCTAAATCAAACAAGGTTCCGTCAGCCCAATGCACATTTGAGATAGTTACCAACAGTGTATCTTGATTGATGGCTTGAAGAATGCGCTCATTCCAGTCTGCTGTTCTATTATTAGAATCAGGCGCTCCAACAGTGATGATATCAATATTATGCTGCTTAGCATATGCCTCCCAGATATAGTAGTTGCTGGGGAACTGTTCGGCAGGCATCACAATGTTTTTCTTGCCATTTGGCTTTATAGCTCTTGCCGCATTTGCCATTCCATAGGACACCGACGGCACGATGGCAACATTCTGCCAATCATTGATATGTAGTAATTGAGCATACAGCTGTTTGAGCTCAATGATGTGATCAAAGAAATGCTTCTTGTTTAGATGATTGGGCTGACATTTAAGGGCCATGGCTTCATGCCCTATCTTTAAAGCCTCATTTAGCATCGGCGACATATATGCCCCATTGATAAATTTGACTTCATCGTCAAGAGAAAAATAGCTTCTTTTACAGTCTAACATAGATTCAACTTAATAAAAATGAAGTTAGCGATAAT
>CAZDHV010000224.1:0-5161 GCA_964505335.1 uncultured Saprospiraceae bacterium
TGCTATTCTTTATAGAGCGTGATGAGATCGACATACTTGATATACCTATCTCAAAAATCACTGCGGACTTCCTTGCATACATCCGTCAACTTGAAGAGCTAAATATAGATGTAGCCAGCGAATTTATTCTGGTGGCAGCGACATTGATGCGGATAAAGGCCAGGATGCTTCTTCCACGACCTGAGTTGGACGAGGATGGTCAAGAGATCGATCCAAGAGAAGAGATCGCTCGTAAGCTATTAGAATATAAGCGATTTAAGGATATCATTGGCGACCTCTCCTCCCTTGAAGTTGAACGGATGCAACTCGAACCCCGAGGCAATGTCACTAAAGAAATTAAAAGTATCGCCACTAAAGCCTTGGTGGATGTAGAATTGGAGTCGCTGACCATGTTTAAGCTCCTCAAGAGCTTCGAGAATGTGATGAACCGCAAGAAAATCAGGGACACTAAGCCTAGACACCTTGTCTATCGCTACAACTACACACTTGAGGAGCAGAAAATCTATGTACTCGATAAAGTAACCATCAAGGGTGACACCTCATTTGAGGACATCTTTGAGAATTTGGAAGATCGCATGCACTGTATTATCACCTTCCTCTCCGTCCTCGAATTAATCAATGCAGAAGAGATCTTTATCACGACTGGAGTCAATGTAAATACCTTCGTTCTGAAGCGAGGTCAGGCGGCATAGTGCTTATCCATTGTCATCCAATTCTACCCTCGAAATATTGCCACTTCATGGGCATTATTGAGGCCCTGCAGGTTTGATGAACTATAATCCAATACCTATCTGATCTAAATAATCTAATCTTTGACAAAATAGAAGGCCCATCCTTTCATAGATACAATATAAAGCTATCTTTGCGGCAAATTTTAGAACCCACAAGTACTATATACCATGGCTAACGTTGGAGAAATAAAGCAGATAATCGGACCAGTTGTCGATGTAAGTTTCGCAGGTGATAATGTTGCTCTTCCAGAGATTATGAATGCCCTCGTGGTTGAAAAATCTAATGGAGATAAGATCGTATTGGAGTGTCAGCAGCACCTCGGTGAGGATAGCGTACGTGCTATTGCGATGGATGCAACAGATGGATTGACACGTGGTACCACTGTAACTGACTTGGGCGGACCAATCTCTATGCCTATCGGTGATGGTATCAAAGGTCGCCTGTTCAACGTGGTAGGTGAGGCTATTGACGGTATTGGAGAAGTAACAGGTACTATTAGCAGATCGATCCACCAAGATCCACCAAAGTATGAAAACCTATCAACAGAAAATGAGGTACTCTACACGGGTATCAAAGTGATTGATTTGATCGAGCCATACTCTAAGGGTGGTAAGATTGGATTATTTGGTGGTGCCGGTGTGGGTAAAACGGTATTGATCCAGGAGTTGATTAACAATATCGCCAAAGGATATGATGGGATCTCAGTATTTGCCGGTGTAGGAGAGCGTACGAGAGAGGGTAATGACTTATTGAGAGAGATGCTCGAGGCAGGTATCATCAACTATGGTGAGGACTTCATGCACTCTATGGAAGAAGGCGGATGGGATCTTAGCAAGATTAAGAAAGAATCACTCTTAGAGAGTAAAGCAACGTTCGTATTCGGACAGATGAATGAACCTCCAGGTGCAAGAGCAAGAGTGGCCCTATCAGGATTAGCTATTGCCGAATACTATAGAGATGGTGATGTCAACGATCCACAAGGAGGAAAGGACATCCTATTCTTCATCGACAACATATTCAGATTTACTCAGGCAGGTTCTGAGGTATCGGCCCTATTAGGACGTATGCCATCAGCGGTAGGATATCAGCCTACGCTTGCTACAGAGATGGGTAAGATGCAGGAGCGTATTACCTCGACTAAGAGGGGTTCGATTACATCTGTACAGGCGGTATACGTACCGGCGGATGATTTAACGGATCCAGCACCAGCGACTACATTTGCTCACCTTGATGCCACTACAGTATTGAGTAGAAAGTTGGCTTCAGAAGGTATCTATCCAGCGGTGGATCCATTAGATTCTACCTCAAGAATCTTAGATCCAGCGATTATAGGTGATGAGCACTATGACACTGCATTTAAGGTGATCAACATCTTACAGCGTTATAAGGAGCTTCAGGATATCATTGCCATCCTCGGTATGGAGGAATTATCAGAAGAAGATAAGCAAGTGGTACACAGAGCACGTCGTGTACAGCGATTCTTGTCTCAGCCGTTCCACGTTGCAGAGCAGTTTACAGGTCTTGAGGGAGTATTAGTCCCGATTGAGGATACGATTAAGGGATTCAACATGATCCTTGATGGTGAGGTAGATGAGTATCCAGAGTCTGCTTTTAACTTGGTAGGTTCTATTGAAGAGGCTATTGCAAAGGGTAAGAAGCTATTAGCTGAGGCTAACGCATAACATAACACTCGTAAATTATTAAACGATCCATATGAATCTGACGATCCTAACACCAGACAAAGAAGTTTTTAGCGGAGCTATCAAGTCTGTTAAGGTGCCCGGAGTCTCAGGACAGTTTGAGATACTCAAGGGTCACGCTGCCATCGTATCTTCATTAGGAGAAGGAGAAGTAAGAGTGATAGATGCTTCTGGTTCTACAGCGACTTATGGTATCGCAAGAGGATTTATAGAAGTCTATAATGACGAGGTCTCTCTATTAGTTAGAGGGCTGACGGTAAATTAGACTTCTCCAGCACGGCTGTAATAAGATAAAATAGATTACTAAGAAAGGGTATGGTTTTGCCATACCCTTTCTGTATTTTATGGGTCTAAATGTAACAGGCACTTTGGACCTCATCTATCGCAAGCAGAAATATCAGGATTATCTCAGTAGACTGGAGGCATTAAAGCAAGTCGGCACTCCACCCACTCAGTTACCAAGGAAAGAATACAGCGACATCAATGATCGCTTAAGTGATCAGCTAGTATCCATCAAACAACTAGCCGATAAAGCTGTAATCAAACAAGCCTATTATCTCCTAGGCATACCAGTTACTCTACTGGTGCTATATCATATATACCTTACTGGTGTGGGATTAGCTGTAGTATTTCTAACTCTGCTCCTCGCTTTCTCAATTGTAGCTCACTACGTGATGAAGTCCCTTGTTGATCATAATAAGAATCTCACTCCATCAGTAGTTGTGGATAAGGCTAATATGCCTTCATATCTCATGAGCAAGTTAGCGTATATCAGTTCTGGCCTCGATATAAAGAAATATAGGATTTTGTTGCTTGGTCTATTCTTTATAATGTTCTTTCCTGCACTACTTTATTATGGATTCAATCTATTAGATCACTCCTTGACATCTTCTACGATATGGCTAATCTCATTTATTTTTTCAGTGGGATACTGGACGTATTACTTTAAGAATCGATTAGATCCGATCAGTGATATCGAAGAGGAATTGTCCACAATCGATTATGAGTTGAATCAGTTGTTGACTTCTTGAGAAAGCACACAACATTTAGATTATATATTTCTACGAAACATAATACCTTCACCCATTCAATAAAATTCGATCTAAACCGAGCATGAATAATAGTGAAGTAGGATTCAGCTATCTCAAAGAACTTAATGAAGTACAGCGAAAAGCTGTGGAGACTGTTGATGGTCCTGTTATGGTGATAGCCGGTCCCGGTTCGGGTAAAACACGGGTGCTGACCTATCGGATTGCACACCTCATCAATGTAGGAGTCGCACCCTGGCAGATACTGGCCTTGACCTTCACCAATAAGGCTGCTCGTGAGATGAAGGAGCGGATCGAAAAAGTAGTGGGTCCTAAGGCTCAAAAGGTATGGGCAGGTACTTTTCACTCGCTCTTTGCCCGCATACTTCGAGTAGAAGCGCATCACCTAGGTTATCCCAACGACTTTACCATATATGATACGGATGACACCAAGAGTGTCATCAAGGAAGTCCTCAAACAGATGAGTCTGGACACCAAGGTATACTCTCCAGGTGCCGTACGCTCTAAGATCTCCTCGGCCAAGAGTAATCTCATCACTCCGAAGTCTTATGCGACTAATGAAGAGCTCATGTCATATGATCGCATGAATCGCATGCCACTGATGCATGTCATCTATGACAAGTATGTCAAAAAATGCATGAGAGCAGGCGCCATGGACTTCGATGATTTGCTATTGCAAATGTTCAGATTGCTCTATCAGAATCCAGAAAATGTCAAGAAGAAATATCAGTATCAGTTTCAATATCTCTTAGTCGATGAGTTTCAGGATACGAACTTTCTGCAGTATGAGATCATGCGACAGCTGGTCAATTATGAAGATAGCCCTCGCAATATCTGTATCGTCGGAGATGATGCACAGAGTATCTATTCATTCAGAGGGGCTACAATAGAGAACATCCTGCAGTTTGAGACGGATTTCCCAGAAGTGAACACCTTTAAGTTAGAGCGCAACTATCGCTCGACACAACACATCGTCGAAGCTGCTAATGGCGTTATCTCCTATAACCCTCGACAGATCAAGAAAAAGATCTGGACAGATCGCCTCGGCGAAAACAAGATTAAAGTCATCAAGACCATCACCGATACGGAAGAGGGCAAGCGAGTGGCTGATTCTATCATCGAGCAGAAGAATCGCTATTCCATAGAAAATACCGAGATCGCCATACTCTATCGGACCAATGCTCAGTCCAGGGTATTTGAAGAATATCTGAGGAGGTATAACATCCCGTACCGCATCTATGGCGGGCTTTCCTTCTATCAGCGCAAGGAGATCAAAGACCTCATGGCTTATATGCGCCTGACGGTCAACCCTAAGGACAATGAAGCCTTTAAGCGAGTCATCAACTACCCGAAGCGTGGATTTGGAAATAAGAGCTTGGAGAACCTCATCAACTTCGCCGAGGATAACAACATCAGCATATTCGAGTCGATCCCTATGGTGCAGATGAGCAAGCGTGCTCAAACCGTACTTACAGATTTCATGCGACTCATCGCCAACTTTAGGATAAAAGCTGAAAAGGCAGATGCCTATCAGACTGCCCTGTACATCTCCAAGAAGTGCGGCATCACGGACTTGCTCAAGAGTGATGGCAGCATGGAGGGCATGGCACGACTGGAAAATATCAATGCCCTACTAGATGGCATCCAAGAATTTGTCGAGGATGACGAGCTCGAGCCTGG
>CAZDHV010000225.1:0-1428 GCA_964505335.1 uncultured Saprospiraceae bacterium
CCGCCATATACGATAGTGAGTGCTCGTGGCGCAATTAGGTCCTTCTTGACAACAGTGCGATGGTCGAAGGTGCCATCTCCATCTTGATCTGTTAGCTGCACTATTTTTCCGTCAGGCTTATCCTCATCGGATCCTTCGATGTCTCTCATATAACCGGGTAATTCTACGGCGTATATCGACCCATCGGTATCGAATGTCATGGCAACAGGAGAGTCTAATAGTGGTTCCGCTGCGAGCAGTTCAATAGTATACCCTTCTTGCAGTACGAATTCGTCAGTTGTAATCTTCTGCTCGTGTTCTGAACAAGCTAACAGTGAGAGGACTAATAGACCTAAGAGAATCCTGATCATAGTTTTACTTTCCAGTTTTTGTAATAGATCTGCGCTGTATTATCTGATGGAGATAGGGTCATCTTTGGCACGGATGTTATGGGATGATCGACTACCTTAATCCCATTGAGCCAATGCTGTATCTTATCGGCAGAGACTATTATATGGGCACGATTCCATTGATCGAGACCTTTATATCTTGTACTTGGATTATTGTCTTCGCTCAGATTTTTGGCAGAGGCGAGGTTGAGCAGAGATCCCACAGGATATTTGGCATCATTGTGATAGAGAGAGAAAGAGTAGTCTTCTGCATAGTGTCGATCTGTCTTGACAGAATCCAACATCTTAAAGTCAAATTTGATTTCATAGGATCCTTCGTCGGACTCAATGAGGTTCAAGTCATCAGCAAGAAGTTGCCAGCCGTCCGCGACTTCTTCCTCGGTTATCTGCTGATTGAGATAGGATTCTTGAGGTGCTGTGGTCTTACTCGTTGAGCTGAGATTTTCTGTTTCAATCGAAATGTTTTTCCAATGCACTTTTTTGCCAGCATCCTTCTCATCATAGATGCTGTGTACTTGAAAGGCGATGAATCCCTCAGCAGTCATGTCATCTACCATATGGGCAATTGGCACATCATTGATCCACGTTTTTATAGTATCTCCTATAGCCTCCACTCGATACCGATTCCACTGGCCATTCTTAAATGCTCTGAGACCATTCTTATTGATACTTAGAGGATAGAGCCATCCACGCCTGCCTTCGTCATAAATTCCTCCCGACCAACGGCGGGGGGAGGTGTCTATTTCCACCTGATAGCCATGAACACGGCCATCTTGATAATCCGCTGAGGAAAGACTTCTGATCTGTACACCTGAGTTTAGCCCTTCATCTACCATCACCTCATAGCTCAATATGAAATCACCATATGTTTTTTTAGTTGCTAAAAAGGAATTGGGTATTCCCATTTTAGAGACACCAGTAAGGATGCCATCAGAATAGGAGTAGTGAGCGTCTCCATTGAGTTGCGTGAATGAGGATAGCTCTTCGTCCATCAATGCTGGCTCACTGTGCTCTTGTTTGCAGGAAAGAGAGAACAGCA
>CAZDHV010000225.1:1528-5161 GCA_964505335.1 uncultured Saprospiraceae bacterium
TTACTAATTCATCTACATCTGAGATAGGACGATCTGGTCGAGTGATGTATTGATACATAAAGAATTCATCCATTCCGAGAAGTAGGGACAGTGGGTAATTCTTGAAGATGCCTTCATTCATCCCTTTGAGATAAAGCGTTTTTAGAAAGGCTAACACTTGATTCATAAAGCGCTCAATCTTGACCCAGACTGCTGGAAATACAGTTTTCATCTGGTCTATGAAATGAATAGTTATGCCATCCAAACCCTTACAGATGCGTATGACAAAATGTTCGTATAGCTCCAAAGTACTTTTGTCTTCGTGATTGCCGCTGATGGAATCCTGCACTTGATCGAGCTTGATATCAACTAGGCGAGCGAAGATTTCATCTTTGGTCTTGAAGTATTGATAGATGGTGGATTTACTCTTGCCGATAAGCTTGGCGATTTGGTCCATGTTTAATTTCGCCAAGTTTCTATCCTGGAGTAGGGGAAGTAGATTTTCAAGCCACAAGTCTGTTTTCGCATCGTTCGCTATGCGCTGTTTGTCCAATGATTTTCTCCCCATAGTTGCAAAGTACAGCAATTCGAACTATATTTAAAGAAATAGTTCGATCAAATGAAAGACTTGAAATATCTGCTGGCCTATCTGACCCCTTTTTGTTTTTTCACGGGATTGTATTTCTTGGGTCCGTTGAGTTGGTTGACCATATTTTTTGCGTTCGTGATGGTTCCGATGATCGATCAGTTGGGGACTATTTCAGAAGAAAACCTTACCACCTTAGAAGTAGAAGACAAGCTCAAGGATCGATTTTTTGATTGGCTGCTATATCTCAATCTGCCATTGGTCTATCTCGCAATAGCAGGCACCATTTATGTGTTGTCGTCACCGGCCTTGGAGACGTATGAGATCGCAGGAATAATAGTTTCACTTGGCTCACTGCTCAGCGCCATGGGCATCAATGTAGGTCATGAATTAGGGCATCGTTCAAGTAAGTTTGAACAGACACTTTCTAAGCTGCTATATCTTCCGTCACATTACATTCATTTCTTCATTGAGCATAATAAGGGACACCATAAGAATGTCGCCACACCTCTTGATCCCGCTACTGCACGAAAAGGCCAAAGCCTATACGCCTTCTGGATACAGTCAGTAGTTGGGGCCTATAGAAGTGCTTGGACGATTGAGAATAATCGTCTGAGACGATCGGGTCAATCAGTGCTCACTTGGAATAATCAGATGATACGATTTACAGTCTATCAGATAGGGTATTGGCTCATCATACTGGTCTTGTCGAGTCCGATGATCACAGCGCTATTAATGATTGCTGGGGTGCTATCATTTCTCCAGTTAGAGACGATCAATTATGTCGAGCACTATGGTCTACAACGACGTCTGTTGTCATCAGGGAGATATGAGCGAGTGCAGTCTCATCACTCTTGGAATGCTAATTATCCCTTCGGAAGAATTCTCCTATATGAGTTGACCAGACATTCTGATCATCATTTTATTGCGAGTAAAAGGTATCAGATTTTGGATCACCACACCAATGCGCCAGAGCTGCCATATGGCTATCCAGCGTCCATGATTGCATCTATGATTCCACCACTTTGGTATTCGATTATGGACGAAAAGGTACCTTCATACTCCTAGAGGTCAGCCTGGTTATGCGATATCACCTGTAAGCTTGGTCATCGAATTGAATTCACCAGCATAAGCGTTGTATATCATCTGTAGACGCTTAAATGAAGACTATTGATAATTGATATATCACACAGTCCAAGGCAGTTCAGGATTCTTTATGGAGCTTATGGGGCATCTCATATAATTGATGTATCAATTATATGACTTTTGACATTTTCACCATCTTTTATACGGACTTTTTGTTAGGTGTTAGAATAAAATAATTTTGATGCGGACTTGTATAACGTAACAATACGTTATATATTTGCCACATCAGTTTAATAGCGTAATAAGCCATCAATATGAACATGCAGAAATTGACAAAGGTAGAAGAGGAGGTAATGCAACTCATCTGGGAGGAGTCAGAGCCAGCCACCGTGAGCCAGCTGATATCAAAAATGTCAGAGCCTCATCCACCCCATAGCACCATAAGTAGCATCGTGCGCATCTTAGAAGGGAAAGGCTTTGTGGATCACAAGACCTATGGGCGTACGCATGCCTACTTTTCATTAATCGAGAAGAAGGTGTATACCAAGTTTTCTTTGAAGAAGCTAGTAGGAAACTACTTCCAAGGATCGGCTAATGAGTTGGTCTCCTTTCTGGTCAAAGAAAATGACATCAGTCTTAAAGATCTATCAGAGCTCATTAACAAACTCGAAGATGAGTAACATCATCTACTTAATTAGCTTAAAGAGAAACAAATGAAAAATCTCAACACGTACTACCGCAATTTAAAATCAGTATTACTGATCTCTATGACTTTGATCGTAGCTGCTCTAATGATTCAATCCTGTCAATCAGAAACATCTGAACAAGAAAATTTTGACCCCTCCTTAGAATTAGAGGTCGATCCAAAAACACCAGCAGAAACATTTGACTGGGGAACGGAGATCCATAAAGTGGCAGACGAAATGCCTCTTTTTGAGGGATGCAATATTGCCTCAACTGATTATAACGAAAAGAGAGACTGTTCGGATCATGCCTTGCTCACCTATCTGTATGAGAACCTCAAGTATCCGAATGGAGCCATAGAAGCAGGCGTCGAAGGTCGTGTATATCTACAGTTTGTCATAACTGACGAAGGCACCATAGGAAAGAGACGACTAGTTAGAGACATCGGTGCTGGATGTGGCGATGCGGCTCTTGCAGTACTGGATAAGATGGTGGTCGATGATATCAGATGGACACCGGGAATTAAAGATGGTAAACAAGTCAACGTCCTCTACACCTTGCCTGTAACATATAAGCTCGAATCATAAATAAGCATAAACTTAACAACCACTAACTCTTATATAGATGCTACAATACATCCTCGAAGTCACCTTATGCTGGGCACTATTCTACCTGATCTTCTTTGGGCTGTTGAGGAAGCTAACCTTCTTCTCTGTCAATAGGTGGTACCTGTTGGGCTCGTTGATCTTGGGGATGTTGATTCCACAGTTGAGACATATCGAGCTCAACATGTATCAGGAGGAGATCTCAGAGACCATCCCTCTTGCTATCATGGTCAAGGACCTACCAGCCCAAGTGGCAGTGACAGTGGAGGAGGTATCGGCCACTATTGAATGGTCAGCTATATTGTCGGATGTATTGTGGGGAGTCTATATATTCGGTCTGTTGTTCTTTGGATGGAGGTTGTTAAGATCATTATACCGCATCTATAGACTCTATGCCGGCGGTCGGAAAGTAAATCTTGATGGTAGCAAAGTAGTCTATACCCAGTCAGAGCACTTGCCATTCTCATTTTGGGATCGAGTATACATCAGTGATCAAGTAGAGCTGACAGAAGACTTCCAAGACATATTAGAACATGAGCGCACACACGTTAAGAGTCGCCACTCTGTCGATGTGTTGCTCATTGAGTTGATACAGATCACTTTTTGGTTTAACCCAATGATCTATTTCTATAAGACTGCCTTGCGGCAGACACATGAGTACTTAGCTGATGCTGCGGTGCTCCAACATACTTC
>CAZDHV010000226.1:0-2859 GCA_964505335.1 uncultured Saprospiraceae bacterium
GGATCAGAGCTTCTCGGTATAGGTGAGAACTGCTTCATCAAAAATACGATCATAGATAAAAATGCTAAAATCGGGGACAACTGTACGATAATCGGTGATGGTAGCCTCGAGGATGTCGAAACTGAAGACTATAGCATCAAGCAAGGAATTATCATTATAAACAAAGGAGCACATATACCATCGGGACTAAAAATTGGAATGGTTTAATTATCACTCACTGAGCTTCTCAGCTGTGGATAATAATCCTATGTTTGGCTCCTTAACACACTTCTTTCAACATCATGAGCGAGAAACAGGCCGTAAAAATCATTGAATTTCATTGGGACAACGGAATATTTGAGTGCAAATCTTCCAATCATGTCTTGCTCAAAATCGAAGTGGTAACAGAGCATATCATCAGAGTGAGATATGGTACGGAATCGTACTTTTTACCCGATTTCTCCTATGGCTTAGATCCAAGTTTAGCCGTGGGGGAGGTGGCAAGTATCATGGAGGAGACGCCTAAATCCTATGTAATTTCGACCTCTGCTGTTAAGTGTCATGTTAACAAAGCTGATTTAAAAGTCACCTTCAGAGATAATAAGGGACAGATTCTCAACGAAGAAGAAAAAGGGTTTCATTGGGAAATCAGTGAATCTACGGGCAACGACATCGTCCAGATGACTAAGTACGTCCAAAATGATGAAGTGTTTTATGGCTTAGGTGATAAGCCATCGGAGATGAATCTCAAGCATCGCAGATTTGAAAACTGGGGCACGGATAGCTATGGTTATGATTACAACACTGACCCGCTCTACAAGAACATTCCATTTTATTATGGTCTACACCATGGGATCGGATATGGGATATTTTTTGACAATAGCTTCAGGACATTCTTTGACTTTGGGAAGGAGCGCGCTAATGCCACAAGCTTTTGGAGTCATGGCGGGGAGATGAACTATTACTTTATCGCTGGACCTAACTTGATGGATGTTGCCGAGCGATATGCCCTGCTTACTGGCACCCCAGATATGCCTGCGATGTGGTCACTAGGATTTCAGCAATGCAAGTGGAGCTACTATCCAGAGTCACAAGTAAGAGAAGTCACGAGCAAGATGCGAGAGCTGAGCATCCCATGTGATGCAATCTATCTTGACATTGATTATATGGACGGATTCAGATGCTTCACTTGGGACACGGAGCGATTTCCAGATCATAAGAAGATGATCGCCGACCTCAAGGATCAAGGATATAAAACCATGGTTATCATCGATCCCGGCATCAAGAAGGACCATGACTATTGGGTATTCAGGGAAGGGCTTGAGAAGGACCTCTACTGTAAGCATCCCGATGGCCCTTATGTGGAGGGTAAGGTATGGCCCGAGGAATGTTATTTCCCTGATTATACCAATCCTGAAGCACGAGAATGGTGGGCCGGATTGTACAAGGGCCTCATCGAAGAAGACGGCATAGCTGGCGTCTGGAATGATATGAATGAACCGGCCATATTCGAGGTGGAAAGCAAAACCTTCAGCGAAAATGTCTTGCATCATTATGAGGGCTTAGGAGCCTCACACAGTCGTGCACATAATGTATATGGCATGCAGATGGCCCGGGCGACCTATGAGGGGGTAAAGAGGCATTCGAATAATAAGAGAGGACTAATCATAACCCGTTCAGGCTATAGCGGTCTGCAGAGATATTCCAGCGTCTGGACTGGCGATAACATCGCAACATGGCAGCACATCTGGCTTGCTAATGTGCAATGCCAGCGATTAGCCATAAGTGGTATTTCATTTGCAGGGTCAGACATAGGTGGCTTTATAGGACAACCGAGTCCAGAGATGTTCGTACGGTGGATACAGCTCGGTATATTTCATTCATTTTGCAGAGTACACTCGAGCCAAGATGATGGTGATCAGGAGCCTTGGTCTTTTGGAGAAGAAGCACTCGGTTTGTTCAGGGAGGCCGTAGAGTTGAGATATCAGATGCTGCCATATCACTATACCACCTTCTATCAGAATCATAAGTTTGGGACGCCGTATCTAAGGCCGTTGACATTCGTGGATCAAGGCGATCCTCAGAATTATGGTCGCGATCATGAGTTCCTCTGTGGAGATAACATACTCTCGGCATCGATAGATCAAGAGGGGATTACTTCTAAGGCGGTGTACCTCCCTGAAGGTACATGGTATAACTATTGGAATGATCAAGTTAGCACTGGGAGGCAATCTGTCGACTGCCCACTGACTAAGAGTCAGTACCCATTGTACATTAAAGCTGGTAGTGTGCTTCCCTATTATCCTGTACAACAGTATACCGATGAGATCAATATCAGCGAGGTGAAGCTCTCTGTATATCATATCAATGGATCGCATGTCAGCCATCTCTACGAAGATGATCATGATGGATATCAATATGAGACAGGCGACTTTAGATACAGCACCTTCGAGGTGACGGGCTCAGGCGACTCATTGACAATCAGTCAGAGCAGTGAGGGGTCGTTCCAGCCTAAGTATGGATTTAAGCTTGACTTTCATGGTCTACCTTTCGATGCAAAGGGGATAGTTGTTGATGGCAATGAAACAGATCTTGAAGCGGCGGTGCCTTATGATTTTAAGGAGATTGTTATAAAGTAAATGATGTTCAAGGTGTTTTTGTGCCTTAGTGCCTAGGTGCTTTAGTTGGCATCTGTTTAGCCGACGTATCCATATCACTCGTTAACAGCCGCATTCCTTCTTTTTTGAATAAGGTACATTACTATGAGCACAATCGAAATTGATCCTAAGGTTATAGGAACCTGTACTTTATTCTCCCACATCTATGTAATCTCTGATTCGTTAAATTGAAAAGAGAGACTTAATAATATGAGTGTAGCGG
>CAZDHV010000226.1:2959-5158 GCA_964505335.1 uncultured Saprospiraceae bacterium
CAAGGCACCTTGAGTTAAACTCAAGCTTAAGTCTTATCCGTAGTCCAAATATCAGAGATATCATCATCCAGTTGTGCTCGTTGCCGCTCTTCCCTAGTCATGTCAAACGCATCTCTGGGTAGGAAATATTCTGAGTCGGCTGAGGACTCGTTCGCCCACGATGGTTCTTGAGCTTCCTCATCAGACTCCCTGACATCTCGATACCAGAATGCCACGATTATCCCAACAAAAGCTCCAAAGAGGTGGCTCTCCCAAGAGATACCCTTCTGATTAGGTAATACACCCAGAGCATATCCGCTATATAATATAGTGACGATGAGCGCCAAGACAATAGACTTGATATTGCGTCTGAACAAGCCAGACCAAAAAACGAATGAAACCAATCCATACACTACCCCACTCGCCCCGATATGTGATACATATGGACGTGAAAACATCCATACAGCGGCACCGGTCATGACATAGATTAATAAGATGCTCTGGTAAGCTACCTTCCGATAGAAGAGGATGATCATCGTACTCAATACAAACAGAGGCACGCTATTAGACATCAAGTGTTGTATGCTCCCATGTATAAATGGTGCTGTGAAGATTCCCTTTACTCCGGACCAGTCTCGAGCAATAACCCCATATGAACTTAGATTGAGATTAAATGTCAACTTGAGGATGTGTATCACCCATAAGATCAATACCAAATAGATTGGTACGATCACATTTGACATTATCTTTTTATAGGCAGTGCTCATCTAGCAGGTCCAGGTTATATATAGCGTCGGCGTATGAGCTTAATGAATGTTGTTGCTTTATCCTTTTTGCTTTCGTCGTACCAGCCTTGTTTTTTAGCAACTCCACCAATAAGGTACTCTTGTGCTTTATCAAAACTTTTAAAGCCATTGAGCTCCCCTACTACAGAGTTGAACAATCCTTGATCTCCGCCGAAAAGCTCATTTATCGTCAATATCTTATCATTTATTCCCATAGACTTGGAGATATCTGATATGGGTAGAGAGCTAAACTTAGATCTTAAGTCCTGCGCTTCATCACTCTGAAATAACGCTGCTAAGCGATCCTTCTTTTTGCCACCCTCAGGCTTGACTGCTGCTTCCATGACGGGCTGCGGTTGCGGAGTCGGAGCGACAGCAACGTGACGCTCGGCGATCACTGGTTGTGCCGGTTCGGCTACTCGCTCAATTGGCGCTGGCGCAGGCCTGGGCGCTGCAACAGGCTGTGGAGCAGAGGCAACAACACTCGGCTCACGCTTTATACGATTAGTAGTTGGCTTCGTTGGCTGACCCTCTTCTAATATTGATTCATATAAGTCCCTCAAATACTGAAGCAACAAATCTCTCTCCATAGAGGTCATACTTCCTCCAAAATCTATGGCACTGTCGTGAAGTACATTTATCTTTTTCAGTAAGGCCTTAGATCTGTTATAGTCCATAGTTCAATTCTTTTAACCATAACTCTACCGTCATGATCTTAGTATAGTAAAGTATAGAATAATAGATGTGAGTGATAATACAATGAACAAAAAATTCAGCTGTTCTCAGATTTATGATAATATTTGATTCATGTTCTTAGAACCAAGGTATGGAGGTCAACGCAGCGGATGGATAGAAGTCATTACTGGATGCATGTTTTCAGGCAAAACAGAAGAACTACTAAGGCGACTGAGACGCTCCAATTTTGCAGGACAAAAGATCATCATATTCAAACCTGCCACTGATGACCGATATAGTAGCAATGAAGTCGTATCACATGACTCGACAAGTATGTCCTCCCTTGTCATTAAGGAGTCTCGTGTCATACTTGAGCATGCACAGGATTATCAGGTAATTGGTATCGATGAAGGACAGTTCTTTGATGATCAACTCATTGCGATCTCTGAGAAACTAGCTCTGCTTGGAAAGAGGGTGATTATAGCAGGTCTGGATCTGGACTATAAAGGCATCCCTTTTGGTCCTATCCCTAACCTCATGGCTATAGCTGAGTACGTGACTAAAGTGCATGCCATCTGTTCTCACTGTGGCAATCTGGCCACACACTCCTATCGTTTCGCTGAAGAAAGCGATCGGGTACTTGTAGGTGAAAAAGATAAATATGAGCCTCGCTGCCGACACTGCTATGCTATGGGAAACATCCTTGATCTCCGCATCAAAAAGGATTCTTAATTACTCCATATTTCAGTTACTTTTGACG
>CAZDHV010000227.1:0-5156 GCA_964505335.1 uncultured Saprospiraceae bacterium
AGTTATGATGGCGGATATGGCTCTGCCTACCTTGCTCGACAGGTTGGTCAGAAGAGAGCAAGAGAGATCTTTTTCCTCGGTCGCAACTACAGCGCACAAGAGGCTTTTGATATGGGCATGGTCAATGCTGTCGTGCCACATGATGAACTTGAAGATACTGCCTATCAGTGGGGACAAGAGATTTTAGCTAAGAGCCCGACGGCAATTAAGATGCTCAAGTTCTCGATGAACCTCATCGATGATGGATTAGTAGGTCAACAACTCTTCGCAGGTGAGGCCACCAGATTGGGCTATATGACTGATGAAGCTGCGGAAGGTCGCAATGCCTTCCTAGAGAAGCGCAAGCCCAACTGGGATGAGTTTCCTAAGTTTCCGTAGTCAGATGAATGTAGAAACAATCACCCTATAGGGTGATTGCGAAACCTCGTAGAGACCTATACCTTTACATTGAGGATCGTTGTAATAATGATGCCCACACCTATTACCAAATACACCTATGAAAGCATCAATTAAAAAAATAACCTTGATCGAAGATGTGCCCAGCATCAGAGAGAATGTGTCCAAATTCATAAACCTTCATGATGAATTTGAGGTGTGTAAGACGTTCGATTCAGTTGAGTCGTTCATCTTAAGCGTTGATCATAATTCTGCTTTTTGCCCAGATATCATATTACTCGATATAGGTCTGCCTGGCATGTCTGGCGTAGATGGCATCCCTCATATACTCGGCAAACGACCGGATATAGATATCATCATGCTCACCACCTATGAGGAAGAAGAAATCATCCTCAAGGCGCTGTGCTCAGGAGCATGCTCCTACATCTCTAAGAAAGCATCATTGAAGCAGATCGTAGAGGCTATCCGTATTGTAGCAGAGGGAGGGTCATATATGTCCCCTTCCATCGCACGAGAAATCGTCAACCACCTCTTGGGAGGACCGAAGAAAACGATTACTAATTCACTCACAGAGCGCCAGAATCAGATTCTTAAGGGGCTGTCAGAAGGCAAGAGTTATAAGCATATCTCCGAGGAATTGTTTATATCAATAGAAACCGTGCGAACCCATATCAAAAAACTGTACCGCCACCTGCAGGTCAACAACAAAGCTGAAGCAATCGCCATGTATCTACAAGGAAAGATCAAATAGCACGCTGATCTAATGACTATTCTAACTTATCGATCTAAAAAATTGTCTATACTGCATTTCAACCACTCACCAGACTTAGATGCATAGGAATATTATCATCTGTATCCTCATTGTAAGTTCTGCACTCCTCGCAGGAGCTCAAGATGACATGCCGATTAAGTTTGGCTCGATCAATTCTATAGATGGCTTAGCACATAATTCTGTCAATGATATAGTTCAGGACGAATATGGATTCATATGGTTCGGCACCATGGATGGTATTAATCGATATGATGGAAGCAAGTTTGAACTGTTCAAAAACATACCAGATGACAGTACAAGCTTGATCAATAATACCGTATGGTCCTTAGAAAGAGGTGTAGACAACGATATCCTGATAGGCACCGCAGCAGGTCTCTGCAGATTCTCCTATTACACTAATCAATTCGAACACATACCAATATCGGCGGATGATTCTAATAATGGGATAAGAACTCTATCCTTAGATCGTAAGAATCAGATCTGGACCAGCTCCATCGACAAAGGGTGCTTCAGAATAGATAATCTATATAACGACTTGGCGATAAAAATTAATTCATATTCTCAGTACACCTCAAGAGCCTTTACTACTTATGCTTTGCAAGATCAAATTGACACCAATCGAGTATGGCTCTCGATTGAAGGAGGTCTTAATTCTATCAATATCAATAACCAGGAGGAAACAGATTGGCAAAAAGAGATGCAGCAAAAAGGCTTTAAAAAGTCTATCATCTCAAGTTTGGTCCAGGATAGTATGGGTCGGATATGGATAGGTACTAATACGAATGGTTTATTCAGATTTAATCCCACTTCACAAGAACTCGTGCAGTATCTACCTAACGGAAATGAATCCTCTATAGCTTCTATCAACATAGCTGATTTGCATATAGACCATAAAAGAAGGCTATGGATTACTTCTTTCGGAGGAGGATTAAGTGTTATGACTGATATGGAGAGAGGCGTATTTTCCCAATACGGAAAGAAGGTTTTTACCGATTATGCCTTAGCGAGCAACACTCTTACAAAAATCATCGAAGATAAAGATGGTCGAATCTGGATAGGCACGCATGGTGCAGGCATACACTTTTATGATCAAGATATTGCACCATTTCAATTATACAGGAGTAATGATCAAGATCCGCTGTCTATATCAAGCAACAATATCACTTCAATATATGAGGATAGTGATAATAATACTTGGGTAAGCACAAGAGAAAATGGCGTCAACAAGATCACTTGGGCTGACAATGGTCAGCGCATAAAGTCATTGACCAAGTATAATGCTAAGGAGGGCGATCCACATAGCCTTAATATCAGCACGACCAATAGTTATTTAGAAACGGATGAACTGGGACTCATCTTCGGTAATCGATTGGGCGGACTAAACATATATGAAAGTGATAAAGATAGATTTAGGGATTACTTTCTAAAACCTGGAGATATAGATGATTTAAAAGGATACCATGTCAATGACATGTATGCCAGTGTAAATGGTGACATCTGGATGGCCACCTCCATCGGAGTCTATAAGTGGGATATGGCTGTGATGGAGCTCGTCAATTTCAATATATCCAATCCACAATTAGAATCACTCAAGGATCAATATATCCGATTCGTCAATGAGAGAAATGGTATACTTTGGATAGGTGTTTCTAATGTCGGCCTCTGGGCATGGCACATCGCAGAACAGAAACTCAAGAAATATGATCACTCGATGCAGGATGGATATGGACTCAATACTAACAATCTATTGTGCGGACACTTCGATGATCACAATCAACTTTGGATTGGGACATGGGAAGGCGGACTGAATAAACTGAATCTGACAACCGATCGCTTCAAATATTACACTGAAGAGAATGGCATGACCAATGACGTCGTCTATAATATCCAAGAAGATAATGACGGCTTTCTGTGGCTCAGTACTAACAGTGGCATCATTAGATTTGACCCAAACGAGGAGCACTTTAACACCTTTGGCATCAAGGATGGCCTTCAAGGCGAAGAGTATAATGCGCATGCAGGCTATAGAAGTGAAAAAACAGGACGTATACTATTTGGAGGCATGAATGGCCTCAATCAGTTTGATCCGTCAACAATAAAGGTAGACACCTTTATCCCTGATATTATTCTAACCAATCTTCTTATACATGAAACTAATAGAGATGAGCCAAGGGCCATATCAGGCATACTGGATAAAAAGAAAATAACCGTATCCCACAAGGCTTACCTTTTAGAATTTGAGTTTGGCGCTCCTAAGTATCCAAGTAACAATGTGAGGTTTGCCTATAGAGTCAAGGGATTAAGTGATCGCTGGATAGACTTAGAGCAGCGCAAGGAGTTTTCTCTGACCAACCTTGCTCCTGGGACCTACACTTTAGATATCAGATCTGGTCTGGACGGTGGTAGATGGAGCGATAACATAGAATCCATCTCCATTGTCTCACGACCACCATGGTGGCAAACTTGGTGGGCATACGTCTTATACGTGGCTATTATCGCTTCTATACTCTATCTTATCTATAAAAGTCGAGTGTCACAGCTCGTCAAATATCAAAAGCTACGTACCCAGATATCGAGCGATCTCCATGATGATGTGGGCACCATCCTATCGGCCATGGCTTTCCAAACCGAGATATTAGAGTTAGAACAAGACCCTAGTGAAAAAGATAAATTCAAAAAGATCACTGATATGAGCAGGCTCGCGCTCGGTCGCATGAGAGATACCGTATGGGCCATAGACTCTCGAAAAGATAATGCAGAAAGCCTGGTGGACAGGATGGAAGATTTTCTCTTTGATGTTTTCGAAGGTCAGGAGATAGACTACACATTTAATAAGAGTATCCTAAGCAAGGACTTAAAGATACGCCCCGATATCAGGCAAACGGTGTATCTCGTCTTCAAGGAAGCCGTGACTAATGCACTCAAGCATAGCACGGGAGATCAGATCAATATCGCCCTCGATCTGACAGGCAAAGGATTTGGATTGACCGTCCATGACAATGGCACTGTAGATCCCACCTCGATCAAAAAATCTGGTCTAGGATTGAGCAATATGCAAGCACGAGCGGAGAAGGTAGGTGCAGACTTGACTCTTAATTATGATGATGGTTTTAGGGTGGAGTTAAGGAAGGAATAGTTTAGCAATAAATGTTCACAACGTTGCACACAATACAAAATCACACTATCTTAGTGTACAAATTAATAGTGTGAAAAACATCACATTGAGCGCAAAAGAGTCTCTGATTAATAAAGCGCGGAAAAAGGCACAGTCTGAAGAAAGTTCTTTAAATCAGAGATTTAGAGAATGGTTACAACGATATGTAGGATCATCTGATGCAACGGCTTATGACAACATCATGAGTCAACTAAAATATGTCAAACCCGGCAAGTCATTTTCTAGAGACGAGCTGAATGAGCGCTAAACACTTCCTAGACACTAACATCATAGTATATTCCTTTGAATCTTCCGAAAAAGGAGAGCGCGCTCAATCCCTTATTAAAGAAGCCTTGATAGAAGGGACGGGGCACATAGGTTATCAAGTCATTCAGGAGTTTATCAATGTAGCCACTAAAAAATTCAGTGTGCCCATGCTACCTGAGGATCTCAAACGATATCTAAAGCAAGTCTTGTATCCTTTGCTATCGGTATATAGCTCTCAAGAATTGTATTTATCAGCCCTTGACATATCCGAAAGATGGCAATATGGCTTCTATGATAGTTTGATCATTGCGGCTGCGTTGTCAATAGATTGCGAGATTTTATATTCTGAAGACTTACAACATGAGCAGAAAGTTTTTGGCTTACAGATCATTAATCCATTTATCGATTAATTCGTCTTTGGTCCGTTGTTTTGGAGACAGACGACACTCTTTATCGTTGGCAAAGTACTAGGTCTTTCCACTTTTTATGTCCTGGAACCCCTGCTTGAGGAGGGACTAAGGGGGTGTTCCGGAGAAGACCTCATCTATCCCGCCCGCTTTGCGGTTC
>CAZDHV010000228.1:0-5143 GCA_964505335.1 uncultured Saprospiraceae bacterium
CGCTACGCTTCTCAGAATATGATGCTTTACCAAGAGCATGAATCAGCGGGAGGGTGAGCTTCTTTTCTTTGATATCTATACCCGTAGGTTTGCCTATGTTCTGATACCCGTAGTCAAATAAATCATCTTTGATTTGAAAGGCCATTCCAGCGAGTTCTCCAAATAGCCTAAAGTCCTCTACTGTCTCAGGATCACATCCCGCACTAGAGACCCCGGCTGAACAGGCTGCCGCCATCAGAGATGCGGTCTTTTGCCTGATGATATCAAAGTAAATATCTTCTGTTATATCAAGTTTTCGAGTCTTTTCAAATTGCAGCAACTCTCCTTCACTCAGTTGCTTTACAGCGGTAGATACAATCTTGAGTGTTTCGAATTGTTCCGTTTCAACAGCAAGCAACAAACCTTTGGACAGGAGATAATCACCTACAAGCACAGCAATTTTATTTTTCCATAAGGCATTAATGGAGAATGCCCCACGACGTTGGTGAGAATCGTCGATTACGTCATCATGTACCAATGAAGCTGTATGTAACAGTTCGATTAGCGAGGCAGCAGTAAAGGTGTTCTCTTGGATTGGGCCAAATATGCGAGCACAGAGAAAGACAAACATAGGGCGCACCTGCTTGCCCTTACGACGAACGATATAATAGGTGATCCGATCGAGAAGGGGAACAGTGCTCTTCATAGAATCCTTAAAGATTCCTTCAAATTTATCGAGCTCCTTCTCAATGGGCTTTTTGATGTCTTTTAACTTAGACATAGCGTCTTATTCATCGGACACAATAGTACCATTTTTTAAAATCTCAGCCACTACTATTGGCTTGTCGAAAAGAAAACACACAGAATAGCAAAAAGTAAGTAACGACCGATAACTTTATGCGGTGGTTAGATTTTTTGCCAAGAATGATATCATAGCGATCATTGCGCTATTCTTCTACACGGCACTTATTAAGTTATATGTGCTATTCTATCCCGTCTATTATACCGCCGCACCTGTAGACTCCTATCTGGGACATGTGCTATCTTATGCATTAGACGGCAGGAGCATATTGATATATTTGTTGACAGTATTGCTGACGTTCTTTCAGGGGGTCCATATCAATATATTGACCAATAACAGCAGGATGTACTACTCGCAGTCTGGCTATGCTGGGCTGTTCTATGTTTTATTGACATCGCTTTCTCCTGAACACATGGCAGTTTCGCCGCCTTTAATTGCGATGAGCTTTTTCTTATTCGCTGTACAGAGTGTGTTCAGTGTATACAAGAAAGCTAATGTGGCTACACAAATATTCAATGCAGCCTTGCTTGTTTCAATAGCGACGATAATCTATCCACCGTGCATGATCATGTTCTTGGTCTTATTTATAGAGCTGTTCTTGTTGAGGAGTCTTAAGCTGAAGGAGCAGCTGCAGTATCTATGTGGATTCTTAGTTGTTATATGGATTGTAGGTGTCGCATTCCACTATGCCGGGGTTTTGACTCTTAGTGTTTTAAGCCAATTTAGTATTGGAGGGTCGCTCGGGATGTTTTTAGTTAATACTCCTGACGAAACGATAATCCTGGTCTCAATAGGTCTGCTCTGCCTATTCATTATGCTTAACTACTACAGCTATTTTAAGAAAAAGGAAATTGAGACCCGAAAGAAAATCGAGTTTCTCTTTTGGATAATGATCTCTTCCCTTATTACAGTATTAGTATTCAGTGGAATGCAGCCACACTTTGTAATTTTCCTGATGTTACCTCTTAGCATACTTATGGCGATCACGCTTCACGCTGTCGTCCAAAAAGGACGAGTGGAGTTGATACATTTCTCGATGCTTATTTTGGTACTATTCCTGCAGTACAATCAGTTAATAATGGTTGATATCTAGGTTAATCTTTTCATAAGCTAAAAAATGAAGCACCCAATTATGGTAACTTTGTGTTTTTAAAATGTATTGGCATTTCAGAAGACGAGGAGGTGATTGATAATGGAATATTCAAAATTCTACACATCTTACAGAGAGTTTTAAATTGATAATTCATGATTTTAAGAAAGATCTTTTTTATTGGAATTTTAATCAGCATAGCTAGTCTACTTAGTGGACAACAGTTTGATCCGGTAAAGTGGGACTACAGGATAGATCAGATCTCACAAGATGAGTTTGATATCGTATTTAAGGCAGAGATCGATGATGGATGGACGGTGTACTCTATGTATATCGAAGAGGGAGGTCCAGTACCGACATCAATCTGGTATGAAACCGAAGGTGTAGTAGAAAATAAAGGTGATGCCATTGAGACTGGACATCGCAAAGAGGGGATGGATCCGATTTTCGAGATGAACGTCATTAAATTCCTGGATGATAAAGATTACGAGGTAAGACAGCGTGTTAAGGTACTTGACCCAAGTAAGAAGCTTGTGGGGTACCTAACTTATATGACTTGTGACAATGAGAGATGTTTGCCACCAACGGATGTAGATTTTGAAATTGATTTTGGTGATGGCAACGGCGCTGTAGAACAACCTACACAAAAAGCACCAACACCTATCGCTCAACCTAGTGTCGAGCGGGTATCTACAACACAGTCAACGCTATCTCAAAGCATATCATCAACTGAGTCAACTTTATCAGAAAAGGTATCATCAATTCAGTCAAGACTAACTGAAAGCGAACCTGTAGACTGGTCTGTAGCTGTAAAAAAAAAAGTGAGTCTCAGTACGAGCTAAGTTATACCGCTATTGTTGCCGACGGATGGAATATCTATTCCACCTTTATAGATGAAGGAGGTCCTGTGCCTACTTCAGTATGGTATGAGACTGAAGGAGTAGTAGAAAACGTCGGTGACCCTATTGAAACAGGGAATCGAAAGGAAGGGATAGACCCGATCTTTGAGATGAATGTCATCAAGTTTTACTCAGACCAACCCTACACACTCACCCAAACCGTTGATGTCCTAAATCCCGACAAGAAGCTCAAGGGATATCTTACTTACATGGTATGTAACGATGAGAAGTGCTTACCGCCTACGGATGTAGATTTTCAAGTTGATTTTCAATCTGGGGAAATGATGTTAGCATCTGATTTACCAGAGGAGACAGCAAGCCTTGCATCTATAGATGGGGATATAATCGATCAGCGGAGACCGGATCTATATAGTACTTATAAGGAGCCAGCAGCGTCTTGTGGCGAAACTGTCATAGAACAGGATAGCCTCCTTTGGATGTTCATCTTTGGTTTTCTCGGAGGATTGTTGGCATTATTGACTCCTTGCGTGTTCCCGATGATTCCTCTCACGGTTAGCTTCTTCACTAAAGAGACTAAAAAGAAAGGTTGGGTTAATGCCCTCATATACGGTCTGTCGATAGTAGTTATCTATGTAAGTATTGGTCTTTTAATTACAGTGTTCTTTGGAGCGGAAGCGCTCAATCGATTATCGACTAACTGGATAGCGAATACGCTCTTCTTTTTCATATTTATCTTCTTTGCATTTTCCTTTTTTGGATTTTACGAGATCACCTTACCGAGTTCTTGGTCTAACAAGTCTGATCGGATGGCAGATAAGGGAGGCTTGATTGGAATCTTTTTCATGGCCTTCACTTTGGCCTTGGTGTCTTTCTCTTGTACTGGGCCAATCATCGGAACAGCACTTGTACAAGCCGCATCTAATCAGCTTGGACCATTTATAGTGATGCTTGGGTTTTCATTAGCCTTAGCCTTGCCATTTGGATTATTTGCCGCATTCCCAGCATGGTTGAATAGCCTGCCTCGTTCAGGTGGCTGGATGAATAGTGTCAAGGCCGTGCTTGGATTTATAGAGCTTGCCCTCGCATTTAAGTTCTTATCTGTTGCTGATATGACTAACCACTGGGGATTCCTAAGATATGAGATGTTTATGGCTATATGGATAGTAATTGCATTAGCCATGGCGGCATATGGATTTGGATTTGTCAAGTTTCCACACCATGCCCCAGTAAAAAAACTAAGTACACGCAGATGGGTCTTTTCAATAGGCTCGATTGCACTTGCTGTATATCTGGCTTCAGGATTTATCTATAAGCCTCAGATCAATAGTTATAATGCCTTGCCGCTATTGAGTGGTATTGCCCCACCAGCAAGCTATAATTTCTTCTTGCCAGAGTCTGATATTGATTTATCAATTAAGGATCAATATCCTTCATTCGGGAAGTGCGCTAATAATATAGACTGCTTTAAGGATTACTATGAAGGTCTCGCATATGCCAAGGCTAATAATAAGCCCATACTGATAGACCATACTGGACACGGCTGCGTAAACTGTCGGAAGATGGAAGAACATGTCTGGGTAGATGAAGAAGTAAAGAGTATGCTGGAGAATGACTTCGTCCTAATCTCTCTTTATGTTGATGATGATACCAAACTGGAGCGACCATTGATCTCAAAGATTAGAAATAAGAAGATGAGGAATGTGGGTAATAAATGGGCGGATTTTCAGATCGTTAACTTCGAACAAAACTCACAGCCACTATACGTAATGGCAGCGCCTGAAGAAACTGTACTAGCGAACCCTCGTGGTTATAAGGATGGCATTGAAGATTATAAGAACTACCTTAAGTGTGGTTTGGAGATGTTTCACTCACTAGGTCAGAACTAGTTACCAGTTCTCACAAGCTCATAATTATAGACTTGACGGCCAAGCTCCGCTAAGAAGGGCATTCCTATAGAGTCGTATTCATAGACGCCGTCATTATAGATTTGATTGCGATTGACATGGATAGTTGCGGTTAGGAAAAACTCTATATTTTGCTCAGTATCTCTGATATGCGCATTATCGGTGAGATATCCATACGCCCAACCGACCTTGTTAGAGATTTCTATATGGTCTGGGATAGCTTCTTGAGAGTCTCCATACATGAAGAACTTTACATAGCTGTCATAGTAATCTGAATTATCTTTCAGATGAGCATATTGATCGGGAGTCTTCTTCATCGTGCTACGCAAAAAGCCCAGTTGCTCCTCATTGATATTATATTGCTCTGTACTATCGCATAACTCGGGATAGATAACCCTGATGAGTGATTGTTGCAGTTCTGTGATGGAAAGGTAGTTCTTATAGGTAAAGTCGAATGGCTCATAGATCACACTATCCAGATCGTCATCATATCTACCGACACCTTTCT
>CAZDHV010000229.1:0-2151 GCA_964505335.1 uncultured Saprospiraceae bacterium
GGCGTAAGCAACTTGGCAGAGTGTCAAGCTGGTGGCGATCCATTCATCGACTTTGATGACAGCTGTGCAGCATTTGCGGCAGCGGATATCGACCACTGTGCATTTATCTTAGCGAATCCGACGAATCCAATGGCTACAGCCGATTGTGATGGAGGAGGAATAAGCAATCTTGATGAGTGTGCTTTTGGAACGAATCCGCTTCCAGTAGTTGCCGGTAATGATAGCGGCTCTGATGTAAGTGCAGAGGATGATTGTAATGCGGCTATCGCATTGGGATTAGATATATGTGCTTTGATTGCAACTGATCCATTCGGTCCACTCGGAACAGCAGATTGTGACGGAGGTGGAATACCTAATAACGTAGAGTGTTTTGGTCCTGATGGTTTACCAGGAACAGCAGATGATCCTGCATTTCCTGGCGACCCTGCTAATAGTGATGATGACTGTATGTTTGAGCTGACTTGTCCTGGTGACATTACCGCCGCAGACGGATGTACCGTTGCACCATTTACAACGGCAGCAGATGCCGGACTCACACTTGTAGGATGTGCTCTTGTTGATGTTGTCATGACAATTAATGATGAAATCGTACCAGAAGAATGTGCTGATGGAGCGTCACACTTTGATAGTAGAGATGTGATCAGAACATATACTTTCGTATCATCTGATGGCACGATAAATGAAACTTGTGAGCAAACGATCACTTATGAATTTAGTGAGTGTAATCAAGTTACAGATGCTGGGAATATAGGAATCAACGGAGAGAGCCTCCTGTTGATTCCAAGTACTGGATGTGATGTGCCTGCTATAGAGCCGACTGAAGATTTTGTAACTTCTGGTTGCAATGACTTAGTGGAGCACATGTGGTTAGTATCGACGGAAGAACGATCCAATGGTTCACCATTTATACCGAATTCACTAAATGTTGGACCTGAGGGCTCTGGATCTGTATGGGAGATCATTGATGGAGCAAATGATGTAAATTATCAACCTGGTATTATTTCGCAGAATACCTATTATGTGAGATGTACCCGAAGCATTAGTTGTTGCGATTTCGTGGAGACTAATCTAGTAGGTTACCGCATTGATGAAAATGCTGAATGTCCTGAAATCGCCACACCAGAGCCACCGGCAATGACATTAGGATTGACAGAAGATTGTGACGGAAACATTATTCTCAATGTAAGGGATGATGCAACTAATGGTGAGCAAATGGAATATAGAACAAACTGGACTATCGAAGCTACTAATAAAGTAGGTGCAGATGCCCACTTGATTTATAATGCTAAGGATGGTACAACTTTAGGTCAAGGATTTGAAGTACAAGCCAACGGACAATTTGAAGTGAAGACTGACGGTTGTGACGAATAGTCTAAAGTACTTGTAAAGGATGGAGCACTTTTAAAGGATTACCCTATCATTTAAAAGTGTTCCTTCACTTATATTTCCATAATAAACGACAAGAATATTCTGATGAAAGCAAATTTGGCTACAGTAGCTAACGAAACTTTTGACTGGGTAAAACCAGGCGTGCATATCACGAATAGAGAATTAGAAGTACTTGTTCTACTCAGTAAAGGACTTACGACTAAGGAGATAGCACATCAACTATTCGTTTCTAAACACACCGTAGAGAGCCATAAAAAAAACATGATTCAAAAGTTGGAATCGCGCAATACTATTGATCTCGTGGTGAAAGCAATTAGATTAAGCATTATTCGTGCGTGATTATACAGATATGATTTACCTGTTCTAACAGAATTTGAGAACAGGTTTTTAATAGACAATAGAGGTCTGCTGACATTGACTTGGCAGACCTCTTTTTTGTCACAGTCCAATACCCAATCAGAACCATCTTGCATAAATGATCTAAATCATGAGGATTTTCTATAGAGCATACGGCCAATAGTCCTAAGAGGTCAGAGCTTCATTAATCCGAATCTCTAAATAGATATTTGTCGATTGCACATGAGATATAAATCCGCTTATTCAATGTGATTAAATAGATTATTGCGCAATACAATATTCTAATATTAACATATTCAAACAATTACATATGTTAAATGAATATAATATATATATTAACATCAATTAAAGAATCATATTTGCAACATCCCTTCTCAGTAAGATTGACTAAATGCTTATCGCTTG
>CAZDHV010000229.1:2251-5142 GCA_964505335.1 uncultured Saprospiraceae bacterium
TGTAGAACATAATTATGATGAAGCCCGCTAAGATTCTTTCATATGGCCATCTGAAACGAGATTACATCAAATAGCACAGAACTTAACGACTTAGTTTATATAGTCTCAATCAAAGTGATGAATCCAGCTAGATTTTGACATAAAAATTTAATGATGACTCTACTCCAATCAATTTTATCTACTCTCTTCAATGTTATCAGTAATAGGACTAGTCTTAGATTGACACACTCACTTTCATTCGTGCTGAGTATTCTATTTACAATATTCACGGTTACAATGAAAGCTGAGTTTCAGCCACAAGGAACTACTACTCCTTCCGGGTTTGTCAATTTTGCGGACTTGAGAGGAGTTTCCGGTAATCCGCAATTTGATAGTATGTCCGTTTGCGGCAATTGTGATACAATCGCCATTTTCCTAATTACCAATACTGACTCTATAATTGCCGACAATGTATTGACGGTCAATTTACCTGAGGGACTGTCTTATTGCGGTAGCGTAGGATCTCAGACAACAGTAGGTGTATCGGAAGCAGATGTTACGGACCCAAAATCACCTCAATTTATCATTCCAGACTTTAATTCAGGCAATGGTACTCAACTCTATTTCACAGTGAAATCCGAGTGCGACGTACTATCCACCATATTCGATCCAATCGATGATGAATTGTTAGTGGACTTCAGAATAGATTATACAGACCCTTCAGGTAATGATGGGTTTGATGTGTTTTTTCCAGTTCGATCATATAATAATGGTGTTAATATACCTGTACTAAATATACTCAGTACGGAAAATCTAACATTAGCAGATGTCCCGATAACGGGCCCACTTCCTTTGCCTACTACATACAAGCAAAAGGTACTGGTTTCTCAGAATGGTTTAGGGGCGTTCCTTGAAGACTTCTTCTTTGAAGTAGATTATGATCAAGCAGCTCAGACTTTTGTGAGTTTGGCTGTGAATGGACTAGATGTGAGTCCAAGAGTAATTGACAATGGTGATGTCCTTCAGATCTTACTAGATAGTACTGATTTTGCCACCAACATGAATCCACTAAGCGATCCAGCAATATTTGAGGAGGAAGAGCAGATCATGATAGAAGTGGTTTGGGATATTGAGTTTTGTTTAGATGCGAACATCATTACCGAGTATAACGCCTTTTATGCCTGTGGAGGATCTATTTGTATGGATAATACTGATGATAGTAGAACTGCGACGACTACCGTTGACGGCAATGACTATAATGTCAGTTTGACCGCGGCAGGCACTCACCCAACTACTAGTATATGCAGCGATAGAACGAGGACATTAAGGTTTAATAATAATTCAACCGCAGCTTCCTCAGATGTATTTGATATTGCATTTGAGTTCAGTACAAACAACCTTTGTGACGTTATTGACGCTACTGTTAATGGAGTTTCGGTGTTCGATGGTTTTGGATTATCCCCAATTTCCACTTTTAGACAGGGGTTAGATTTAAATGATGTCTTAACTTCAGATCCTGATGGGCCGGGAGGACTAGAAGATATTGATGGTGATGGGTTCTATGATGATCTTCATGAATCTTCAAGTGTATCAGTTGAATTTGTAATAGCTTCTGTATGCGATGAATTAGACCAGTTTGCTGAGGTTAGTACTTTTTGTGCGAGATCAAATTGTAATCATAGACCTTCTGTTCGACCTATTTATAGAAATGAGTGCCAAGAAAATTATATACTAGATGTTCCATTTGCTACAGCTTGGTCTGTACAGGCAATAGGATTTTTGAATAGGGGAGTCGCTGATTTCCCGGCCAACCTTACTGAAAATCAAACTTTTAATATAGATTTTGGAGTTGATTGGAATAACTTCTTCGGATCGCCAACAAGTCGATGTACAAACTATTCTCTAGAGTACATTCTTCCATTACCAACTGGAATTCAGGTTAATAGTGCTACATGGGGTGGAGCGGCAGTTCCAGGCGATAGCATACAAATCATTAACGATACCCTGTTTATTAATACCCTAGGTATAAATCGAACCAACCTTACGACCGACACAGAGCTCAGAGTAAATATGACTAACCTAATCTGTACGAATGACATAATAGATTGGGTGCCAATAACATATATGCATTGTGATGATGATTTGCCAGACTGTGGTTGTCGTGTCCCGCTTACCAATACTCCAGAAGCTGTGCGTTGCGAAGCATCAGCGAGTACTGTGAGGCTCGGATGTACTTGTCCATGGATTAACACTACAGAATATGATGTAAGCAGGACTAGCTTTGGATATACAGATAAAACGATGTCTGCTCAAGTAGATCAAAATACAGCGGGCATTGAGTTAGATAACTTCCTGCCATGTGACTCATTTGCCTTATTTACCGAAGGGGTAGTAAGAGGCGGACCGTTTGATTCACTCATGCTGCATATCGGACAAAATACTAGCAATTTTATGTTGGAGTCACTCAGTGCAGAGTTTGAAGTGGTTGATGCATCTACGGGAATGACTATATCTGGGGCTTGTGGGACAATAACAAGAACAAGAGCATCAGATGAAATTACATTCTCAGATCCTTTTGTAGTTAGAACAATCACGGGATATGAGTTAGACTTGAGTTCATGTCTTACTCAACCACTAGATATTGGAGACACAGTGAGGCTCACAGGAGTCGGGATTATTTCTAATAACAGTCTTACCACATCACTTTCTCCTACTGTTAATCAGGCTATTTGGTCTGTTTATGATGACGCACCAGAGCTCATGGACTTTCTTCAATGTAATGCTATTAATGATCCAATCAGTACAGACGTATATTCGATGCATGGCATCGGAAATGTCAACTTTAATGATTTTTGTTCAGCCCGCTTTGATGGATTAATTCTGCCAGGTCGTAGTGTATCTAATAATTCAAA
>CAZDHV010000230.1:0-5113 GCA_964505335.1 uncultured Saprospiraceae bacterium
GCCTCACAGCATTGTGAGTAGAACCACGAATGCCTCAGTAAAAGGAAGTACGCTCCACCTCACTATTTCTTCTGCCGCACTGAAGAATGAGCTATTCAATAGTAAAGCCAAAATTATCGATATGCTAAACGAACACTTAGGTTCTCAGCTCATCAAAGAGGTTGTGTTTCATTAAGCGCTTGGCTTAGACAATTTTATTTTCTTTTTGCCTTTAGTCTGAGAGGCTTTGATGAATGCGGCCTTAGCATTTACTATTCCATCTGATACTGACAACTCATTAAAATTTACTAAGTCTTCGCTTCCAGGTTGTTTGACCATAGCATTAAATGGAGTGGTTGTAGAAAGCAAAATTTCTTTTACCTGTACCGCCGTCAGTTTAGGGTAGTATGAGCGCAACATAGCTGCTACACCCGCAACAACGGGCGCTGCCATACTCGTACCTTGTTGTATCTGATAAGTGTCATCTGGTGTTGTAGAGTTGATATTTTGCCCAGGAGCGAACAAGTCTACCTCTGCATCTCCATAATTAGAGAATGTTGCTACGATATTTTCATCGTTGGAGTTAGTGATCGCACCGACCGAAATCCAAGCCTTGGGCTTTTTCTTTTTCCAAAAGAGAAAGCCTTTCGCTTTTTCATAAGTGTCATTGGGGAAATTATTTTCTTCATCGATATTTTCAGAGGAATTACCTGCTGCATGAACCAGTAGTACATCATTTTTCTCAGCATATCTAACTGCCTCATCAACATAGCTCTTCTCAGGTGATATTCCTTTACCAAAGCTCATATTAATAACCTGCGCACCATTATCAACGGCGTATCGTATTGCATTCGCTACATCTTTATCACGCTCATCTCCATTAGGGACAGCTCTGATGACCATAATGCGCGCATCTGCTGACACTCCATTGATACCGAGTCCATTATTGCGTTCGGCAGCAATGATTCCTGACACATGTGTACCGTGAGTTGCATCTGGGCCTTCAACCAGATTATTCCCATAACTTCTGTCATCAAAATTGTAATAGTTATCACCAACAATATCACGTGGGTCGAAGTCTACATTGTAGTTATACTTAAACTTGTCACCAAAATAATTTAAGGCATCATATAAGTCTGGTGGTAAGAGCAAACTTTCCACATCCTCTAATGTCGGAGTCTGACCAATGTCTTCTTTTACTGCTTGAATTACATTAGTAGATACTTGTTCTTCACGAGATGTACCATTCTTAAGAGAATCAATTAGTGCTGGCGTGAGATCTCCCTCTCCAGTAAATTCATGTAGATAGTCTAAGATATCTTCATAGAATACAATGGCATTATTATACTCATCATAGCGCGACTTGCCAGAACTGATTTCTTTTTCAATTTCACGTCCCCATTCATTGTACTGATTGTATTCTTCTAAATCTTCTTCGCTGAGACCTTGGGGATCCCGATCACCATATTTCTTCTGCAGTTTAGCATATGCTCGAGTCATCTCATAAGTGTCTGCGTCAACTTGAACACCATCTTTGCCACCAATGAAATTCCAACCATTGACATCATCGATGTAACCATTGTTATCGTCGTCAATCCCATTACCTGGTATTTCGTCCGTATTAATCCAAATCTTGTTGACAAGATCTACATGTTCAATATCTACCCCTGAGTCAATTACTGCAACTACGACAGAAGAACCTTTCTTGTCTTTGATAATAGTCGAGTAGAGATCATCAGTACCAATATTATACGGCGTGTCTGCCGTGACCGAACCATGGTACCAATTACTGCTCTGAGCAATCAGACTAGTTGTAAGTAATAGAGATGCAATAACTTGAATTGAAAAAACAAATACTTCTTTAACCACTTTGATAATCTTTGAATCTACCTTATATAATCGTTGAGAATAAAGCTATGTTGCAAATTAGCTCACATTAACATTATTTTACAAGCGTCCAAAAGTAGCTAAAACCGAATAAAACTTTGGGGTCTATATCAATTAACAAGGCAGTAGCCGACTTAAAACAGCACTGGAACTATAGTTCATTGCGCCCCAAGCAAGCAGAAGTAATTACTGCATTAAGTAATGAAAACAAGGTGTTAGCATTGCTGCCTACAGGCGGAGGCAAGTCATTATGTTATCAACTGCCAGCTCTCCAGTTAGATGGAATCACCCTCGTTATATCGCCTCTCATTGCACTAATGGAGGATCAGGTAAGCTCCCTGAGGAAACGTGGGATTGTCGCTAAGGCCATTCACTCCGGGCTCAGAAACAATGACATTGATAGGTTATTATCCAATGTGAATTATGATCAAACCAAATTATTATATGTCTCCCCAGAACGGTTAAGATCAGATAGCTTCTTAAAAAGACTGAGCCAATATCAGATATCAATGCTGGCCATTGATGAAGCCCATTGTATCTCTCAATGGGGACATGACTTCCGTCCTGCTTATCAATTGATTAAAGAGTTCATTGACATCAATAAACCCAATCGAATCATAGCCTTAACAGGTACGGCAAATGAAAATACAATAGCAGAGATTTGTGCGCAGCTTACCATACCTCAAACCGCTATCGTCCAAGACAGCTTCTTACGAGACAATATTAAGTTGGCCGTTGTTAGGAGTAGGGACAAGATGAACGACATCTTGAAACAGGCCAAGACTTCAGCCAAAACCATAATCTATACCCGAAGCCGTAGAAACGTAGAAATGATCGCTTCATTCTTGAAGTCGCATGGTATTCGTGCAGCGCACTATCATGCTGGGTTATCCTTTTCAGATAAGACGGCTATTCAAGATCAATTCTTAAAAGGAGAAATACAGGTAGTCGCTTCTACCAATGCCTTTGGTATGGGTATCGACATTCCTGATATCGCTCAGATAGTACATTACGATATTCCTCCTTCGCTCGAAGAGTATTATCAAGAGATTGGTCGAGCAGGACGAAATGGGGCGATGAGCAGTGCGATACTATTATATGATGATTCCGATCTCAGATATCATCAATCGCGAGTTACATCCGAGTTTCCATCTTTTGACAGTTTGTATTCGACTTATTCCAAGGTGCATCGATACTTTGATAACCTGATTAACGAGGGTGAAGGTAAGCGCAGGCCTCTTAATCTTATATCTCTGGCTAAGTCTGTCGGAATAGGAAGTAGAGTTTTACTCAATCAATTACAAGCGTTGAGCAAATTGAATTGCCACTCTATAGATGATAATCCACGAGATATACATAGTATAAAATATGCAGTGTCACCTCGATTATTGCGCGAAGCGAACTTAGACGAATCGCTCAAGGGTGTGTTAGATTTTCTAATGAGGCATTACGCTAACCATGCGGATGAGTGGAACAAGATAAATGTTGATAGTATGGCGAAAGGATTGAAGAAAAATCCAGAACTCATCCTCAAAAGTTTCAGTCAATTGAAAGCTAAAAGACTCATAAACTATCATTGCTTAGATCAAGGCCTAGTGATCACATTTAATGAAGGACGACTGAATCGAAAAGACTTCAGCTATAAAGCAAACAGATATACCAAACTCAAGCAAATAAAAGAAGATAGAATGAATGCGATGAAGGGGTATATCAATTGCGAGGCTTGTTTGAATGAGTATCTTTTGAAATACTTTAATGAGGATCACCCAGACAAATGCAGTCTCTGTAATCATTGTTTGAGTGCTAATCTTAATACCATATCAAAGCGAGATATCGAACGAATGACTCAAGCTGAATTGGAACAGACATTAGTTCAGGCCATGGAAGAAAAGAATCATGCCTTACTCAAACAGCTTCAATCCATGTCATCAGAAGGAATTATCAGTTTAGACATAAGGAGTGTGCTCGCCGATGAAACACTATGATTACATATTCATAGTGACTAATGATCTAACTAATGAGCGCCGAGTAAAGCGGATCATTAATGTGATTACAAATCATCATCGGTCGGTACTCCTTATAGGCAGGGAGTTGAATGGTTCTGTACCTCTTGGTGATTCAGTAGTTGATCAACATCGAGTTCAGTGCTGGTTTAATGGCGGACCGCTGTTTTATTTCGAATTTTATCTGCGTGCCACCTGGTTAATCCTCCGAAGTTTTAGTGTTGATCATATCACCTGCAATGACCTCGATACAATACTGATTGGACGTACGCTCAAACGATTTCGAGATTTCAAGCTATACCTCGATTGTCATGAATGGTTTGAAGAGGTGCCAGAGCTAAACGGACGAGCTAATAAAAGAGGAATTTGGAAGTGGGTAGCCAAGCGATGTATTCCGGTTACAGATGCGAGATACACAGTCAATTCGGTGATAGCTAAGGAGATGGGTCAAGCATATAAATGCGAGTTTGAAGTAGTTGAGAATATCAGTCCGACAGTTCCTAATATTGATCTGAGGCTAAAAGAAAATACTGATCCATTTAGGTTAGTATATCTAGGGGTTCTGAATGAAGGACGAGGATTAGAGCATCTCATTGTGAGTATGGGACAATTAGACGAGGTCAAGTTGGATATCATAGGCGATGGTGATATAGCTGATCAAATTGACAGATTTGTGAAAAATAGCCCGGCGAGAGATCAGATTGCATTGCATGGTTCATTGAGCCCGGAGCAGTTTACTCCGTTGTTAGAGCGAGCACATATAGGAATCAATCTGTTGGAAGCAAGAAGTAAGAGTTATTATTATTCTTCGGCTAATAAGGTGCATGATTATATCAACCATGGATTAGGGGTGTTAACGATGGACTATCCGTATTACAACGAGCTATCGCAATCATATGATTCAATGGTACTAATAGATAAACTCGACTCAGGATTAATAGCTCAATCTATAAAAGAGATAATCTCGACTTACGAATTAGAAACCATCCAGGCAGATAGAGAGACTTACTTCGCAAGCCATAATTGGGAGAAGGAAGAAGATCAAATTAGAGATATCTATAGACTCTAATTCAGCTAATTAGTACTCAATAAAAAACATACATAAGATTATTAGGTATAACTGTATTTTCGTAAATTGGAAATTCAAATACGTATACCATGGAATCTTCAATCCCGCTAGAGGGTGCTTTCAACTTAGATGAAAAGACCTTCCATGAGCCTGCATAGTGACCGTTATAAAGAGC
>CAZDHV010000231.1:0-1213 GCA_964505335.1 uncultured Saprospiraceae bacterium
GGTGCAAAGACGATAGCGATTTACTTTGGGGTGAGTCTAGTGTCATTGATATTTTTTTAGCACACAACCATTTACCTCTGTAAGGCGCCAGGATTAGGTTCTTCTCGGAACTAAATACTTGACGCCCACAGTCACTCGTGTATTATTGATTATTTTAGACAAGGTCTTAAACTCACTATCGTATGAACATCTCAAGACGTAAATCTATAAAGCGCCTATCCACAGGTTTAGCAGCCAGCGCCATTCTGGGCAGTACTTCCTTGCTATCATGTAAGGATCCGAAGTCCGCAGCTGAGGCAATTACTGAACAGGTAAGCAATCAAAAGCCATTCTTCGACATTTCGTTGGGACAGTGGTCCTTACATAAGTCATTTTTCGGAGATGCCCTCAAAAATGGCTTCGGGCAGTTTGTTCAAGCGCTCCAGAATGACCCAGAATCATTGTTGCAAGGTGTACTTAATCCTTTGGATTTTCCGACCATTGCTAAGAATGACTATGGTATCAATGCCGTCGAGTATGTCAACACATTCTACTATAACAAAGCTCGAGATAGTGCATACCTCAAAGAGCTCAAAGACCGATGTGATAGCGCTGGAGTGCAATCCGTGCTCATCATGTGCGACGCCTTAGGAGATCTGGGTGATACCGATACCAACAAGCGAAATGAAGCCATCGAAAATCATCATCAGTGGGTTGAGGCGGCCGCCTATCTGGGATGCCATGCGATCAGGGTGAACGCTGCTGGGTCTGGAACTGCAGAGGAGGTTAAGGATGCAGCCATCCAAGGCCTTGGAGCCCTAACAGAATATGGTAAAACTCACGGCATGAGCATCATCGTTGAGAACCATGGCGGCTACTCATCGGATGGTTTATGGCTATCCAGTGTGATGGACGGAGTAAACAGCCCGTTCTGCGGGACACTACCGGATTTTGGGAATTTTTGCATCACCAGAGGTGAAAACTACTCGGATTGCCTTGAAGAGTATGATCGTTATAAGGGCATGACCGAACTGATGCCATATGCTAAGGGTGTCAGTGCAAAGTCGCACGACTTTGATGAGGACGGCAATGAGATTCATTCTGATTTCAGGCGCATGCTTCAGATCGTTAAAGACTCAGGATATACTGGATACATTGATATCGAATACGAGGGTTCTGCCCTCAGCGAGTCAGAGGGTATAAAAGCCACTAAAAGGTTGATGGAAAAAATAGG
>CAZDHV010000231.1:1313-5076 GCA_964505335.1 uncultured Saprospiraceae bacterium
TTTGCCAGGCTCATAGTACTTATCCCCCTCTCTCCAAAAGAAAGACTGGTCAGCATTGCCGATGCTAATTGCGGATAAGATGAATGACTTGACATACTTCTCGATATAGTCCATGTCCAAGGTCTCGAGCTCATCACCAGGCTGGTGGTAGTACTTAAATATCTCCTCATCAAAAGACCTAAATCCGAGACTAAATGTCGGCGCAGGGATCCCCTTCTTGGCAAAATTGACATTATCTGATCGATCGAACAAACCTTGCTCTTTGGCTGGGTCTTCGATTGCCTCAAGTCCAAATGCGTTGCAAGATTGTTGTAGCAGATCTTCTGCATCTGTACGCGTTAAGCCAATCACCGTAACGATTGATGTATCATTATATCCGCCGTTGTCAATGTTGAAGCAGTACTTAATCTGATCCAATGGCACGGGCGAATTCTCAACGAAATATTCCGATCCTAACAAGCCTTTCTCCTCAGCGGTAAATAAGATAAAGAGTGCGGTGCGCTTCATAGGATTTGCCCCGATATACTCCGCTAGTGAAAGTATCGCAGATGTTCCAACCGCATTGTCGCGAGCCCCATTATAAATTGTATCTCCTGTCTCATCGGCCTTTCCTACCCCGACATGATCATAATGCGCACTATATATGATATACTCATTCTTGAGGACTGGATCGGTACCTGGTACGATGCCCAATACATTTGCTGATGGCATTTCATTCTTGGTGATGCCTTGCATATCAAGTGTTGCTGACACCTTGTCATCTATGAGATTTGCAATGGCAGTGGAATCAGTTGTTGACACCCACATATGAGGAAATTGCTCACTACGCTTTTCTCCGATAGGATTAGTAGAAAGCGTCTTTTGCTGGCCTAACCTTTTGATAAATCTCCACGGCGTCCGAACATTTTGATAGATCTCTACAAGACCCATACCTCCTGCATCGATTATTCTTTGGCGCTTCGCTCTGGATTCCTCGATAATCGCTCGAATGTCGCTGTTCTCTCCATCTCCTATCTGTGAGACAGCAAGCTTAAATCTTAAATCTACATCGGCAAGGTCATCTTCTTGACCATGATTGACGAATACTGTTTGGAATGTGGAATTCTGTGTATGACCATTAAGCACAAGGGCATCATCTGGAAGACTGAGGGCAGTCGATCCTAATACTACAGACGCGCTATCAGGTGGTGAAACCTCAACAAAAGGCACGGTCTGAAGGAATTTACCGTGTCCATCCAATGTATCTACTCCGGATCTGATGAACACACTTGATATGTAGGCAGCCGCAGATTCCAAGCCTTGTGATCCCGTCTCTCGACCTTGGAGTGCATCAGAAGCCAAAAATGAAATGTGCGAAGTAATTCCTCGCTGATCGATGGTCGCATTAATCTTATCTACATTGCTCTGTGCGAACAACTGACCACATAAAAATAGAAAGGCAACTTGTAATCTGAACATTGTAAAATGAATTTATAGAGACAATAATAAGCTTTTATAGCCTCCTCTTCCGGCAAGTAGCTTTGATCTATAACGTTTTTAAACTACCTTAACTTCAGATGTATTGGAAAGAACAATTAAAGCCCCTTGTTTCGACCATCTTGGTCTTTGCCGCAATAGTTTTTGTGGTGAGTAGATTCATCATTGGCAATCCAGCATTAGATAAGGAGCAGAAAGAAATCGTACTTGACTCCCCGAACAACTGGCTTGAGGAACGACAGGAACGTAATCTCGCTTCTATGAATCAGCATTATGCTCAATTCATGACTTTGGGACAGGCCAATCTCGATCAGGAATATGTGGAGGTTGCTGTAAATCACTTTTTCAAAGCGAAGTCACTCTTTCCTGAGCGTATCGAACCTCGCAAAAATTTGTGCTATTCGTATATGATCAGGTGTCAGAATGATTCTCGGTATTGCAGACAAGCTAAGCGTGAAATCTACTATGCGTTGAAATATGTCAATGATGCTGATCCTATCAACAAACAATACATCGAACAACTAGCTGACCTTGTCAAGTTAGATACCATCGCTCATATGAATGAGGATGATGCGCTTACAGCGTTGTATGTGAAATAATGAGTAATCCAACTATGGCCTTCGTCCATTTGCGCCTGTTTTTCATGAATATTTTATAATAGCACTTATTTTTCATCGACTGCGCTTGTTTTTCATACAGAGACAACTATTAGATCACGAAGTAAATAACATCGAAAAGATCTATACCGAGATATTCGTTGATGATTTCGGAACTAGGTAGTCACACCCTTCCTTTGCTTATCCCTTACTTGCACATGTGTGTGCTGTGCCTCTAAGAATTGTCCGAACCGTTCCTTACCATATGCTACAGTATAAGCTCCATTGTCCCAAGCAATCTTACCGTTGATCATAACGATCTTCACAACGTCATCATTTCTATTAACTAGCCGCTTGCAGCCTTCTAAAAAATCAGCGGTGTGGTACTCATGAACCTCATCACTGAGTGCCTTAGGATCGATAATGGTGATGTCTGCTCTTTTGCCCACGGCAATATACCCTGCATCCAGATTAAAGAAGTCCGCATTCTCTTTAGTCAGGCGCCAGATAGCCTTTTCATAGCTCATAATTGGATCGCCCTGCTCATGTGACCATTGTACATATCTCAAGAATCGTATCGGCATATTATAGAATGCCATATTATCAATATGGGCACCAGAATCTGCAAACCCAATCACTCCATTCTCATCATTATAGTGCTTCTTATAGTTGGACGGATCATGATTGCCTATAGTCGTCTCCCAGAGTATCTCTTTATCCATCTCTACAACCAGATCTAAGAATGTATCTACAGGATGTTGATTTCTCTCTTCGGCAATCTCTAAAAATGACTTTCCGATCAGTGATGGATCTGGAGCCTTTATCACATATGCATCGCCGAAGTCCTTCTGCCATACTTTGGGAGCGAGTCTATTCTTATAGTGCTTCTTGAACTCCTTGCGATAGTCGGGATCCATCAGGGTCTTGTTTCGTTTCTTCAAGTCCCTTGACAGGTGTCGTGCTAACTCACCAGTAGGAAACTCTTCGAATATGACTAGCTCCATCCCCTGTGCTAATACTCTGAACGGCAACGGAAAGGATTGCATCCTAAAATCAGCACCAAAGACCTTATTGAAGAATCCTACTAAACCACTTAGTACAGATCTGATGTATGGATCACCCTTAAGATTCATCATAGCGACCATAGAGGTCCTGAGGTTCTTACGCCAGAAGAAAGCGGAGCTCTGCGCCATATACCACAGCGCATTGACTCTATTAACTAGATTAGGGACACCTTGCAGGTGTGCCCCACGATTTCGGGCCACCTTAGTTAAGGCATTACGTTCCTTACCACTTGCATATGCTGCAGGCAAGAGCTTGGACCAGTGTCGGCCATCCATCTTATCCCAGGGATTGTGTTGCATAGAGATGCCGACGAATCCCTCATCAAGAGCATCCTCGAGAATTTCGGTCATCTGATGGATTTCGTCGTCAGTTGGTTTGACAGAATCATCGAGAGATTTATCGATACCCATCACGGCTGATCTGATATCAGAATGTCCAAGGAACGAAGCAAAGTTAGGCCCTACTGGCAGGGTGCTCAGATGATGTTTCCATTCTTTTGGTGTCTTCCATTTCTTTTGATCGTTTAAGATCGGAAAGAGGATTTCACGTGGAAAAGCTTCGACCCGAGTAAACATATCACAACAGTCCTCTACATCAGCGCATACGAATGATAGGGAGCATCCTCC
>CAZDHV010000232.1:0-1639 GCA_964505335.1 uncultured Saprospiraceae bacterium
CACAGAAAGTTATGGTAGAACCACTCGGCGATGAGATCACCGGTGTTGTATCTAAGCTTACACTATTAACTGCTACCGCATTCGATAATGCAAAGCAGCCAGTTATATTCTGGATATTGTTACCTATAGTTGCGTTTTCTAACACATCCTCGTAGGATACACTAAGCACCTGAAATGATCCTGCGCCAAATGTTGCAAAGTCGATAACACCTGCTGAAGTAAGAGCTATGATTGTACCACTCATATCAGCAATCACGAGTGTACTATTTGCACCAGAGTTTCCTGATACACTGAATGCTACAGAAGTGCTACCAGCGTTCAGACATATGTCTGTGAGGTCCGTGGTGCTCAATACTCCACCTTGAGGCAGATCAGTCGCACATGACGCATTAATCATTAAATCATCAATATCCCAAACCATCACATCTCCACTCCCTGACACACAATATGGTAATATCTCCAATTGATACGCTACTGAACCATTAGTAGCAAATGCATCGCCTCCGGAAAACTGAAAGTTTGCTAAATTCCATGGGTCGTTAGTTGCGTTTCCTTCAGATCTGAATACCTCAACACCGTCTCTCAACAACCTCACTGCAAATAAGGATGGAGGATTATTATCTCCTGTTTCACCTTGTATCCATTCAAAAACATCTGGACTTCTATGCTGAAAACTTATCGAGGTAAGCGTAGCATTCTGATCAGCGGTTCCAGATAAACTGAATGGCACAATGATCCTGTTCTCAGAACTAAAATCTGCTTGACAAGCTACCGCTGCGGAAACGCACATAGCAGTACCAGTAAATCCAGCGGTACAGGAGTGATTATTAACGGTTGGATTAACTCTAAAAAGAGGTCCGCTTGATGAGAGAATATTACACTCTGAGTCTGATTCAACAACAGCTGTGAATTCAGAATAATCAAAATGTTGCTCGGCTCCAATTAAAGCTTGACAGTTGTCAAAGTCATAAGTGAGTCTGGCACTCTGGGTGTCGTCATTGCCGTACAAAGAAGTCAGGCATAGGCATAGAAGTACTAGTGTACTGTAAATGGGAAATTTAGTCATATCATCGCAAGTTTGGTTCTGTCTAAAATTGCAATGGGGTAAAGATCGTCAACGTGGAGGGGTAAATGCTAAAGGTATACCCTATATTATTCAATTGAGTAAATTTTGTTGACTTTAACATGTTGTAAAACAGAAAGTTATGAAATCACAATATTATTATAATAACTATCTAAATGTGTTTTTGTCTAACAAAGGACCAATGACACCTACCATGTTAGTGGTATGACTCACTTATGAAACTTCTAATTTGATATTCGCGAAGAAATGTTAAAGTGTGGTATTCAGGGCAAAATAGGACCAATACGAGTGTAGATCTATGATGAAAGGCGCTTGAATTCATAGTTCCAATTATTGACATACCCCTTTCATAGGGCAAGTAATTGGATTAGCTATAAGATAAATTAGAATAGACGCCGTTGCAATGGCTACTACGGCATTTACACCAAGCGGGTATACCTAACAACTTTAACCAATTAAAAATCCTATCCTTTGAGCTCCATTCTCTCTTCAAGAGAGGTGACAGACAACTTAGAAAAATAGATTGTACATCACCAAGAATACTCCTGCTCCAGC
>CAZDHV010000232.1:1739-5042 GCA_964505335.1 uncultured Saprospiraceae bacterium
AATATGCTCGACATCTCAATACGTGACAACGCTGTATGAGCAGAATAGAGATGCTTCCGCTCCTCTTCAAAATCCTCTTCTGGATGTATATACTCAGATACCAACCAGACAATACCAAGAGCTAGCATCATTCCTAGATATGGCGGCATATGAGTGACACTTTTAAATATTGGAACGGAAATCAACCCTGCTATCCCCACGAAGAGCATCGTCTGGCTACTTAAAACTTGTCTATCGCTTTCTTCTTTTTTAGAGTCAACTTTAGATAATTGTAAAGACCCTTGAAATGGCTTGGTCAATGATGCGATAAATGTTGGGACCGCAAAACATACCAAAGAAGGAACCACTAAATGTGTGATAAGGCCCACTGTCGATACTCGATCTCCTATCCATAGCATAGTAGTGGTAACATCTCCAATAGGAGACCAGGCGCCTCCTGCATTAGCTGCAATCACTCCCATACAGACAAACCAAAGGCGCTCCATCTTATCAGGAACCAATCGTCTCAAGAGTGAAACCAATACGATAGTAGAGGCTAAATTATCCAGGGTGGCAGACAAGAAAAATGCCAGTATACAGACCAACCAGAGCATCTTTTTCTTACTATTTGTAGTAATCCTATTGGTAATCACCGAGAACCCCTTGTGCAAGTCTATCAACTCAACAATAGTCATGGCACCGATTAGAAACACCAATATTTCAGCTGTCTTGCCTATATGGTGTAGTAGGACTACTCCTAAGAAGTCGTAATAGTCTCCCTCACCATGCTCCATGCCATGACCATGATGATCAATAACGTCCAGGTGGCCAACAGAGATCAATGCCCAACAAAGAGCACCCATTATGAGCGCAGGAACAGTTTTGTCTAGGTGTAGTGGATGTTCGAATACTATGATCAAATAACCTAGGATGAAACATATTATAACCGCTGCAATCATATCAATTCTGACTTAAGGATGTAATAATATTAAATTCTTTCAAGCTACTAATGTGAAAAAGCTTATTTGCTGCCTAAGCCCCAGCATTTTTTACGTTCTGATATCCCATCAAGCTTAATTCTTTGATGAGGCGGTTGCGTTGATCACCCTGGATAATGATCTCTCCACCTTTTACGGATCCGCCAACACCACATTTTGACTTGAGCAGTTTACACATATCGTGAATTGCTTCTTCTGACAGTGTCAATCCCTTAATAATACTAACTGCCTTTCCACCTCTCCCCTTTCTTTCTAGATAGACCCTCAATATGTCGTCGAGGGAGACCGCCGCCTCTTCCTGATCATCATCTTCGGATGGTAAATCGGCATTATCAGGATTGCCCATGGATTGAAAAACATCCCATCCGATGGACTTTTCAAATTTGTCTTTAGTCATTCTTATAAATTTATGCCCTCATTTCGTGCACAAAATGCAAAGCTATCGGTTATAAAGTATATCCAAACTATATTTTACTACTATGCCATCAAAAAAAGTCGAATTTCTCAATAGCGACGGTATAAAATTATCCGCTAAAATTGACTTGCCTTTAAGCAGGTCTCCTTATCCGTTTGCATTATTTGCTCATGTCTTTACAGGCAATAAAAACCTCACATCGGCGCGACATATCAGTCGTGCATTGACACAACACGGTATCGGGGTTATGCGATTTGACTTTACAGGACTGGGAGAAAGCGAAGGGAATTTTTCTGAAACTAACTTTTCTTCTAATATTAGTGATTTGGAGTCGGCTGCAGCCTACTTGGCAGAGCACTATGTTAGTCCGTCTATATTAATAGGACAATCGTTAGGAGGCTCGGCAGCACTATTTGCCTCACAGAGAATAGAGAGCATCAAGGCCGTCGTAACTATCGGATCTCCATCATATCCTGAACATGTAACACATCTACTAAGTGACAATATCGATACCATTGAGAAAAACGGTTGTGCGGTGGTGAATGTAGGAGGTCGAGAGTTTACGATTAAAAAGCAGTTCTTGGATGATCTGCGAAGTCAGGATCACACTGATGTCATTAAGAATCTTAAGAAAGGTTTACTAGTGATGCACTCTCCTCAGGACACCGTAGTTGGCATAGACAATGCGGCAAACATTTATGCTCTTGCCAAGCACCCCAAAAGCTTCGTGACGCTTGATGGTGCAGATCACATGCTTACTAACAAGGGAGATGCTAAATATGCAGGTTCAGTTATATCCTCATGGGTGCGTAGATATGTAGAATTCCCTGAAGAGCTGAGGCTAAAAACAGACAAGGACGTTGTCGTAAGATTAGAGGACGAAGATATATACACTACCGATATACTCGCCGGAAGTCATAGCATGATTGCCGATGAGCCTGGCTCCATCGGAGGACACAATTTCGGCCCTTCCCCATATGAGCTGCTGAATAGCAGCTTAGGGGCGTGTACTGCCATGACGCTTCAGATGTATGCCAGACGCAAAGGATGGGATCTACAAGAAGTTAAAGTACATCTATCTCATGGTAAAAAGAACATTCATCAAGATGACATGCAAGAGGTAGAAGGATCAAGTCGACGCATAGATCGATTTGAAAAAGTCTTAGAACTCGTTGGTGATCTCGATGAAGAACAGAAGCGCCGACTCATGCAAATAGCCAGCAAGTGCCCCGTACATCGGACACTGGCAAGCAGTCAGGAATTTGCTACCAGATTATTAGAAGACGAAGACTGGACTATACATTAAGACCAGATCACCTTGTCAGGTGCTTCATGCCAGCTTAAATACTGTTGACCATACATATCGTCGATCTTACCACGCTTAACCTTAAGAGTAGGTGTCAAGATATCATTGTCTACAGACCATAATTGTGTGTCAATTATGGCTGTTGATATGTGTTCGTACTTAGCGCGATCTTGATTCGCAGCCATGACACTTTCTTGTATAGATTTAGCCACCTCCTCTTTACTCGCTTTCTGGCCAATCTCAGAGAGATTAAGCAATGCGATTGGTTGAGGTATCCCTAATCCAGCTACACAGACTTGCTCAACAAAACCGTTTTTCATGATGACTTCTTCCATAGGGTTAGGCGTCACATAACTTCCTTTAGAAGTTTTGAAGGCATCCTTAACCCGTCCAATAACCCTTACATAACCATTAGCGTCAATAGTACCTCTATCCCCACTATGCATCCAGCCATCTATGAGTACTTCCTTAGTCTTTTCGGGGTTTTTATAGTAGCCCGTCATCATGTATGGTGTCTTCATCAAGATCTCATCTGTGTCAGGATCGATCTTGACCTCTCCAAATGGGATCGCCTGTCCAACAGAATCTTGTGGTGAATTAGGATC
>CAZDHV010000233.1:0-5019 GCA_964505335.1 uncultured Saprospiraceae bacterium
CGCCCTTGATGTAGTGCCGCAATTATAATATGTGAAGTATTTGTCCCGATGTCTATTGCTGCACGAATCATTATAGTCGATAGTCTAATCTAATAGTGAAAAGGAAACTTTGTAATCCTCTTATCGAGAGCATTGGATCATTGAATAGACTAGTTATCGATCTTTCATACCGAATAGTGGTACTTAATTTCTGACCAATGCTAATGTTCGCTCCTCCTATTAGCCCCCAGTCAAAATCGCTAAAATCACTCGTGCGATTGTCAAAAAAAGTGTTTTCAGAAGATACTCCTATGATTGAGTTTGCCACTGTGCCTAGTTCTATATAAAAGTTGTGTCTATCAGTCTGTTCGTTAAACCATTCTCCCCAGCGATAGATTACTGGTATAGACAAGGTGTTTACAGCGATTTCTTGATTTAAGCCTGATACATCTGTTCCGCGACTTCCTTTCTGTTGATATAATAGCTCAATAGCGATCTGTTTTTGAAGATTGGACCAAGGATAGCTGACGCTGACTCCACCATGTATACCAGTTTTGCGAAAGCCATTTAGGTCGTCCCCAGACAGCTGACTCTGGTTAATTCCCCCATGCAAACTACCTATAAATGTTTGACTATTAGCAGTAGAACAAATCACAGTCAAACAGATTAATAGAACAATCGCCCTATGGTATTGAATCAAATAACTCTGAACACATCTATGTATTTTATATATATTCACGCTTTAATATGTAAAACATGGCAAAAGCCTCAAGATATAGATTACAAAAATTAATTGATCGTTTCAAGGAGTTCGAATATACTGTTCGCTTTGAGAAAGGCAACTTTAAATCTGGCTACTGTGTCTTAGAGACTAAAAAAGTGGTTGTGGTCAATAAATTCCTAGATTTAGAATCTCGCATAGATAATCTTAGAACAATTTTGTCCGATATTATAGAAAAATAGTTTTTTTAGTCATAATCTTTTAGTTCTGCTAATTACCGTTCTTGGAACAGCAACATCTCAGGGCATACCAGTCATAGGATGTAAGTGTGCTGCCTGTAAGTCCAGCGATCTTCATGATCGTAGGCTGCGATGTAGTGCCTTGATTTCACATGGAGATACCAATGTGGTAATTGATGTGGGGCCAGATTTCAGAGAACAGATGCTGAGAGCGGAGGTGGATCATCTCGATGCTGTAGTTATTACTCATGAGCATAATGATCATATAATTGGATTGGATGACTTAAGGCCATTTATCTTCATGCAGCGTAGTCCTATGCCGATTTACGCAGAACCAAGAGTTATTGAGAGCATCCGTCAGAAATTTGATTATGCCTTTGGGGAGAAGCTTTATCCCGGAGCACCAAGTTTTCAGTTGATTCCTATTAGACCAGGTGAAAACATCATGATCGATGATTTGGAACTAATGCCGTTGCGTGTACAACATGGTAGATTACCTATTCTTGGTTTTAGAGTTGGACAGTTAGGTTACTTCACGGATGCTAATGTATTTCCAGATGAAACATTAGAAGCATTGGAAGGTATCGACTATTTGCTAATTGATGCACTTCGGAAGGAGCCGCACCATTCACATAATACTATAGATCAAGCGATAGCATATATAGATATGATCCGGCCGAGCAAGAGTGCTCACTTAATACATATGAGTCATTTGCTAGGGCCCGTATCTGTATGGTCAAAAGAGCTTCCTCCAGACGTACACGCAGCTTATGACGGGTTACAATTTGAACTATAAAAGATATATAGTACTTTACACTCTATGCGGAGATATTTATACTATAGATGCCTCGTCTTACTGTGTTCATCGCTGATGATCACAACACTATCAGCTCAGCAGGCTCCGCAGTATACTCAGTTCATGTTAAACCGCTATCAATTTAATCCTGCTTATGGAGGCTTAGATAGATCTCTTAGTATTACAGCAGGCTTACGAACACAGTGGACTCAATTTGAAGGTGCACCGACAACACAATTTGTGAATCTTCACTTGCCACTGTACGCCCTCAATGGAAGTGTGGGACTTGGGCTCGAAAATGATCAATTAGGGCCTCTGAAGAGAGTCATAATATCCGGATCATATAATTATGTTTTTGAATCTATAATTGGCTTGTTATCATTTGGTGGTCGAGTAGGCATTAATCAAGTCGAGATAGATGCTTCGGTGCTCCGCACACCAATGGGTTCGGTAATAGATAATGTAGTCGATCTCAATGATCCAATTCTTTTAACTAATGACTTGAGTGGAGTGAGTCCTTGGTGGGGCCTTGGCTTATATGTAGTAAACGATTATGGAGAATTTGGATTAAGCCTTGATAATATACCTTCTAATGGATTTAGCGCGGGCAATAGTCAGTTCAATGCTTCGCAATTACTCTCGCTCTACGCAAAAACAGACCTTCCTATTAATGATCTTTTTACATTGGCGCCTAACATTTTGATTCGCTCTGATTTTAAACAGACCCAAGTTGATGTAGGAGCCCTTATCCATTATGAAAGTGTATTTGGTGGAGTGACGCTAAGAGGATTTACGGCTAACTCTCGAGATGCAGTGAACTTTATCGCTGGTGCGCAACTCAATGATAACATTAGAGTATCCTACTCGTTTGACTTCAATATATCTGGCTTGAGAACCTTTCACGATGGCACTCACGAGTTTGTGGTCAATTATAACCTCAATAAAAAGATTAGAACAGGGGAGTATCCTCCAGTAATCTACAACCCTAGGTATAATTAATCCATTATATATTTAGGGATATGAACCTATTTCGTGTCCTTACAAATAGGTGATTTTAAAATAATATTAATATTAGCACGTTTTTTGAGGGGGTTAGTATGTCAATTTGTTGTCAATTTATTAGAACATAACATACTATCCCACATTACTTTATAGTTTCTATAAAGTTCTTAAGGAATTAGTTTCAAACAGTAATTAAAAAATGACACTTAAAAGCTTCAACATCAGCCTTTGTTGTTTCGTCGCTCTAATCATTTTCAGTGGATGCGGAAGAGATAATGGTGGTCAACTCATAGGATCACAGGAAAGACCTAAATGGAAGGGTATACCCAATCCATATGGAATGGTATTCGTGCCTTCAGGAAATTTGAATGTAGGTCAGAGTGATCAAGACATTTTTAGTTCCTACTTGACACGCCCAAAAGCGATCTCCGTATCTGGATTCTTCATGGATGAAACTGAGATATCTAATAATGAATATCGTCAGTTTACCGAATGGGTTCGTGATTTTAAAGGTCACGAGATCATGGGAGACTATTACGAAGATGATTATGGTAATGAAGAAATCGACTGGGAATTAGACTTAGATTATGAGTCTGAGGACCTCGATGAGATGTTCTATTCCAAAGAAAATTCCTTTAGTGGGAAGAGAGAGTTAAATACATCTCTCTTGGATTATACGTATGACTGGATTAACTGGAAAAAAGCGGCAAGCGGAAACTATGCTGGGCGTAGATCAGAGGTAATAGAAGAAAGAACAGTGAATATTGCTCCAGATCCATTCGTATTCATCAGAGATTTCAGTTATAGCTATAATGAGCCGATGACGAGACATTATTTCGAGCATGTGGCATTTGATGATTACCCAGTTGTAGGGATAACATGGCCACAGGCACAAGCATTCTGTCACTGGAGAACTAAGATTTGGAATGATGGAGTATCAGAAACTAATGCTTTAGTTGAAAACTTTAGACTTCCAACAGAATTTGAGTGGGAATATGCCGCACGTGGTGGTAGAGATCAAGCTCCATTTCCATGGGGTGGATACTATGTAAGAAATAGTAAAGGATGTCTACTTGCGAACTTCAAACCAGGCAGAGGTAATTATAGAGAAGATGGAGGAGAGTACACTGTTCCTATCGATTCTTACTTCCCTAATGACTTTGGACTTTACAACATGGCGGGTAATGTATCAGAGTGGACTGAGACTACCTATACTGCCAATGCATATCAACATGTACATGACTTAAACCCTGATCTTAAGTATAATGCCAAGGAAGACGATCCAGAAGCTTACAAGCTAAAGGTAGTTAGAGGTGGATCATGGAAAGATGTACACTATTTCTTAAGAACTGATGCTCGTGATTATGAGTATCAAGATTCGGCAAAATCATTTATAGGATTCAGATGTGCTATGACATATTTGGGTCGATCAATTGACGACTTCTAAGCAGATAACACTGATTAGTAGAACATATAACCTCCCCATTTATTAAAATTTATTCAACAAAGAAAACCTTTTCTAAAAATCAATTCTTATGAGTTTTTTACATTCTTCTGGCTTCAAATACTTTAAAAATTTAGTAATTGGTGTCGGAGCTGCACTGGTAATGTTAGGTGCACTTTACAAAATCCAATCTTGGGAACAACCTGTAGTAGCTGGAATCAAAATTGACCTTCTTACAGTAGGTCTTGTAGTGGAGGCAGTATTATTCTTCTTCTTGGGTCTTATCGGGCCAGAAAAAGATTACTACTGGGAAAAATTATATCCTGGTCTTGATAAGCACAATGCTGCTTTGGCACCTTTATCAGGAGGAGCAGTTAACATGATCGCTGGGGCGGAAGATGCAAGAGCACTTAACGCTGAGGTTGTAGAAAACCAATTAGGCGGCATGCTTGACGAATTACAATCAATGTCCAAGAGCCTAGGTTCTCTTAAGGCGCTTCAAGAAATAGATTTCAGTGAAACATCTCAGCAATTGCAGGCTACTCATAACTTCTACGGAAAGTTAAACGAGGCCATGGGTGCACTTTCTGAGACAGTAGAAGATACTAAGATGTATAAAGATCAGATGGCTTCTCTCAACAGAAACTTATCGTCTTTAAACTCTGTATACGGTAACGTACTTGGTGCGTTCAACTCGGCGAATCAGTAATTATTAGCTAACGATTAATATCTAAGAAATGTCAATTCCTAAGGAACCCCGTCAGCTAATGATCAATATCATGTATTTGGTATTGACTGCAATGCTGGCACTTAACGTATCTGCGGAGATTTTTAACGC
>CAZDHV010000234.1:0-4970 GCA_964505335.1 uncultured Saprospiraceae bacterium
CCATAATAAAGACCATACTTGATCGCAGGATTATTCATGGTGTAGAGAGTTAAGTGATTTGTAATTCAAGTGAAAAATACTATTAAAAAGTGTCTTTGAGACCGTTTATGACTCCGATGATGCATCCTGTCAAGTTCTCTCCTTCAAAAGGATTGTTGGCGCACTTAGAGTGTGATAGCTCAGAATCAGTCGTTATATCAGGATCAAAGATGGTTAACCTCGCTTCGTGGTCCACCTCTATTTTTGGAGCATCCATCTTAAGATATTCATATGCTCCTTGAGATAGGCAATAAATGAGTCGCTCTTGTTCTAGCTTAGTGGCATGAGTATTGAGTGCTGCATAGCAGTTCTGGAGTCCAATGTTCCCGAATTTTGCCATACCAAATTCCTTGTCTTTATCCTCTTGAAGAACTGGTCGATGATTGCTATTGATACAATTGATCTTACCTTTGTTAATAAGCTTGATCAATCCATTCTTATCTGATTGTTCTCTCAATGGTGGAATCACCTTTAAGTTCGTATCAAATCCTTCAAGATCCTTATCTGTATGAATGAGATTGAGGAACGGAACAGAATATGAAATCTGAATATCAGACGATTTCTGGATCACATCCGGGGTGCTGATATTATGTATGTGGATATCTGAGCCCACGTATCTTGCAATCTCAATGGCACTAAGTGTTTCAAGCTTCTCCTCTGTCTTCGGCATACCGACTAAGCCAAGTTTCATGCTTTGAGCCCCCTCACTGATCTGTCCATTGTTGACGAGGCAGTTGTGTTTGGGGTAATGAAGGTAGATACCATCAATTCTCTTTAGATATTGTAGGATTCGTAGGAGTTGTCCCCTATCTATTTGATGATCTGGGCCATCTGTAAATGCTACTGCCCCAGAATGATCCAAGTCGATCATTTCAGAGATTACTGCTCCTATAGCTCCTTGAGTGGCGCAAGCAACAGGCAGGATTTCTGTAACTCCGTTGTCGTTATTTTTTTGAAGATATGAGATCTGCGATTTGCTATCTATGGATGGGGTTGTCGTAGGTAATGTGGCTAAATATATATATCCTCCTGCAGCGGCAGATTTCTTTAAACTGGTTAGATCTTCCAGGGCTTCATGTCCTGGCTCTCCATTATATGCGCCTATGTCTAGCCAGCCTGGAGAGACAGATAGGTTTTTACTTTTTACAATCTGGACACCTCGACTCTTAATGTCAGAACCAATTTTTTTGATCTTGCCATCTTTAATTAGAAGATCTACACGCTTAAGATGATACTTGGACCGAGAGTCATAAAGGCGCGCATTCTTTAGAAGTATCGACATGTTAGCTTGCTTTCCAGAATCTTAAAAGAACCGTTTCGATCAATAAAAATACGAGGGCTAAAATCAAACACCATCGCCAGAGTTGTATTCCACTCTTTTTATTTTGAATAACCTGCGAAATATCTGCCGTTGCGGTTTGACTTATGATTTCAGCGCTTGGAGATATTTTAGCAGCTATAGCATCCATATCGCCGTAGCTTACATCTGATTCGACTCGGTCATAGTTGAACGCCATTTTATGGACTGTCTGATCTTCGAGGGTAAGGTCATATATACCTCTCTCCTTGATTTGATCTCTGATATCAATGACTGACCTTCCTTGATTGACAATCACACTTGGGATGAATTCTGACGGGCCTGATACCGTATAATTTGATTGGCTGAGATTAGTGAGGTTCTTGATATCTATAATCTCATCTTCATCAATGGTATAGTATAGATTCTGCCCTGATGTCGATGATATCGCCACTTTATAAAGTAGGGGAATAAAGATTTCCGCATTCGTTACTAGACCATTGAGCTGTTCATCTAGTGGAGCCGACGAAAGATAAACCTGACCGAGGTCTTTTTTATACTTAGTGAGGTAATCCGATCCATCTCTAAATGTCAATATTGGCTCTTTGACAGCCTGTTGGCTATTGATCTTGCTATAGTGTTTCTTCACCTCTGGTAGTCGCAGATTCCTGCGCTTATTGAGGAATACGTCACTGAATACGAATTCATCTAAGTTTATACGACTTACGGATTTCTCCTCACTGATGAGCTCGTTAATTCTGTCCGCACCTAAGGCAGATAATAGCGCATTGTATTCTTCCACCTGTGCAGACTCATCTGGAAAGACGAGCAGATTTCCTCCTTGGGAGACATACTTGACCAGTTCAGACCTCAAGCCTGAACTTAGGCTGGGAAGGTCATCTAATATGATCAGATCTTGTGCTGCAAATCTGTCGTATCTAATCTGTGAGGTCTGATCTTGGGTAAGCTGATAATAGCTTGTCCCTGAGAACGCCTTGTCTATATAGCTATTGCTGCGACCATTGTATATGTTCAATATTTGTATCTGAGGTTTCAGGTAGAATGAGAGATCAAGGTTGTTATCAAATCCAATTGGATAATCATCAACTTCGAGTGCTACCTCATGCCATCCGGCTCGATCTATGAGTAAGGATATCGTATCAACGGCACGGCTTTCTGCAGCTATTTCGATTACGCCTTGAGGTCTATTCTGACCTTCATAGAGCATGTTCAGTTGTACACTATGATCATTGCTACCATAATTCTCTAAGGTTACAATCAGCTTATTATTTACATCGAGTAGTGGAACCGGCGACTCAAAAGTCGCATCGACTATTGCGACATTGTTTTCTTGGACAGCACGTAATAGAACAAGTGATACTTTAGTCACGCTATCTACTGGCGAACTGAACGAGCTGATGTTTTCTTGAAAATCAGACAGCACATATAAGTTTTGCTGACCTTCAGAATCTGACATGATACGCTGAGCGACCTTGGAGATATCCTCGAGAGTCTTGATATCTGCAGTAGCTTGTATCTCATCGATAAAGCTGATCGCTGTTTTCTTATCAATTAACCGGAGATGTTTTGTTCGTAGTTCAGGAGTCAGGACTGCAAACTGATCCGTCTCGCCATATGACTCTATGATCCGCTTGGCTTGATCCTTCGCACGTCTTAATAGCGGCACTTCAGACTTTAGCGCATTCATCGAAAAACTGTTATCAACGACTACAGTGACCACCTGATCTTTGTTGGCATCTATGTCCTGATCGCTGATGACAGGTTGCGCAAAGGCCAGTACTAACAGGGCCAAGGCTGCCATCCTCGTGAGAAGGACAATGATATTACGAAGCCTACTACGAGTGCTGGTTTCCTCCTTAATTTCCTTCAGCAGGTGTACATTGGTAAAGTATACCTTTTTGAATTTTCTGAAATGAAAGAGATGGATTATAATGGGGATCAATAAAGCCCCCAGTGCCCACAGAAAGATTGGATTAACAAACTGCATCTGGGCGCAAAAGTAAATATATAAGTGCTTTAACGCTTGTTATTTTTTTTTGAGCATAACAGAAGCAAGATCAGCACGACATTAATTTATGAATACCAAAAACTATCTTAGCCATCACACATTGAGTTAATTATGAATAACATCAAATCAAGCAAGTATTTTTTGGTCCTCATATTGATCGGTTTATCAACTCTGATCGGTATTAGTCAGGAGAGTTCATTTGAGCATTTTAAGCAGGTACAGGCACGAAATATAGGTCCGGCAGGTATGAGTGGTAGGGTTACTGCCATTGATGTAAATCTCAGCGATCCATCAATGATCTATGTAGGTACTGCATCTGGAGGAGTCTGGCTTTCTGACAATGGCGGCATTGACTGGCGTCCAATATTTGATGACCAAGATGTCCTGTCTATTGGGGCTCTTAAAATTAATCAGAGCAACCCGTCTGAGATTTGGGTGGGGACAGGAGAAGGTAATCCTCGTAACAGTCAAAACAGTGGAGCAGGGGTGTTCAGATCCATAGATGGCGGCAAGACATGGGAATTTAAGGGATTAAAAGATACACGTGTGATACATCGTATCCTTATCGATGAATCCAAAGATGGTGTGGTATATGTCGGTGCTCAAGGAGCGGCATGGGGACCCTCAGAGGATAGAGGTGTATTTAAAACTACCGATGGTGGTGCCAGCTGGGATAAGATATTGTATACTAACGAACAGACGGGGATAGCTGACTTGGTCATGGACCCCAACAATCCGAATAAGATTATTGCGGCAATGTGGGAGTATGGTCGTACACCAGCATTCTTCAACTCTGGTGGTCCAGGTTCAGGTCTCCATATTACACACGATGGTGGAGCCACATGGGATCGAGTGGAGGCAGAGGATGGATTTCCTGAGGGCGACTTAGGTCGGATAGGTGTTGCAATTGCGCCATCTGAAACATCAACAGTTTATGCCATTGTAGAAGCTAAAGAGAATGCGCTCTATAAGTCCGAAGATGGTGGAGCTAAATGGAAGAAGGTAGGTGCTCATGAAAACATGGGTAACAGACCATTCTACTACTCTGAGATCTATGTAGATCCACAGAACGAAAACAGACTCTATTCCCTCTGGACTTACTTGTCCAAGAGTGAAGATGGTGGGCGCACCTTTGATATTATAGCTGACTACGACAATAGCGTCCACCCAGATCATCATGCGCTCTGGATTTCGCCGACAGATCCTGATTATATCATCAATGGCAATGATGGAGGCATGAACTTTACCTATGATCAGGGAGAGAACTGGAGGTTCGTGACTAATCTACCTGTAGGCCAGTTCTATCATGTTAACGTCGATGATGACTTTCCATACAATGTCTACGGCGGTATGCAGGACAACGGGTCCTGGGTAGGGCCGGCATTTACGCTTAAGCGAGGAGGAATCACGAACCATGACTGGCAAGAAGTTTACTTCGGTGATGGATTTGATGTTGCCCCTAAACCTGGTGACAACAGATATGTCTATGCGATGTCTCAAGGGGGTAATGTCGGTCTTGTTGATAAGGAGACAGGACAAACTCAATTTGTCAAGCCGAACAATCCTGATTCAACAGCACTACGATTCAATTGGAATGCACCCATG
>CAZDHV010000235.1:0-4831 GCA_964505335.1 uncultured Saprospiraceae bacterium
GTGATCCCGCAAGGATTCGAACCTTGGACCTGCTCATTAGAAGTGAGCTGCTCTATCCAGCTGAGCTACGGAACCTCGAATTGGGCTGCAAATATAGAGTATATTATCTCATATGGAAACAAGAAATTCACACAAATAGAAGCTTTTTTATATCGACCGTAAGGGAGTGGAGTAGAGATATCTATTTAGTTGTCTCGCTCTTTGAAGTGTGTCTCTTCAAAGTAATATTGAAGAATTAAAGCACTGTGAATTATTAGTCTTCGCAAGAATGAATAGTTAAGGCTTTACATATATAAAATAATCATAATATATAAAGATAAGGTTGTAATTTTGCGACGTGAGTTAGATGAAGCACATCTACCCCAAGCAAGATTTTGTAACAATCTAATCAGATGAATTTACCCAGGTATTGCGTCCTATTTATGATGTCACTATTCATGATAATAGAAGTATATGCAGTTAGCATAGTATCATGGAACATACAAGACTTAGGAAGAACCAAGGACGATGCAGAGATACATTTTATCGCCGAAGTAGTTCGTGATTTTGATATAATCGCCATACAGGAAGTTGTGGCCGTAGATCCAGCAGGGGCGCAGGCAGTCGCCAGAATAGCGGCAGAATTAAACCGCATGGGTGCGCAGTGGGATTATGCCATTAGTGCACCTACCAATAGCCCATCATCAAGTATTTCTGAGCGATATGCCTATATCTGGAAGACTAATAAGGTTGAGTTGAGCATGAAAGGCACACTGGGGTTGGTGAATAAGTTAGATGCGTATTGTGACCGGGAACCATTCTATGCACAGTTTATAGTAGATGATGTCCAATATGATCTATTGAATTTTCATTCGCGCCCACATAATCGGGATCCCCAATCTGAAATTGAAGCCATATCTAAGTTGATCATTAGAAATGAACATACCCGCAATTGGATACTGTTAGGTGATTTTAATACATCTGAAGATGACCAAGTGTGGAATGCGCTATATAAACACTCCTTTCAATCTTCAATAGTAGATCATAAAACTTCGCTAAAACGTGAATGTGAAAACGGCACATACCTAAGCAATGCAATCGACAATATCTATTTCAATGCGGATATCAATACTGTTGAAAAAGCAGAGGTAATAGACATTGTGATGACTTGTGAGCGCTTAGAACAGATTAGAGAGATTTCTGATCACCTACCAGTATATGTGAAGCTGAATTAATCAGCTCAACCCAGAAACGGATATCGATAATCCTTCGGCGCTACGAAGCTCTCCTTGATCGTACGAGGAGACACCCAGCGATATAGATTTAAGATGCTTCCGGCCTTGTCATTAGTTCCTGATCCTCTGGCACCACCAAATGGTTGCTGACCGACGACAGCACCTGTGGGCTTATCATTGATGTAGAAGTTGCCAGCAGCGTGACGCAATGCATCTCGCGCTTCAATAACTGCCGCTCGATCTGATGCAAAGATAGATCCTGTTAATGCGTATGGTGATGTGCTGTCCACAATCTTCAGTATGTCGGAATAGTCCTCGTCGGCGTAGACATAGATGGACAGGACGGGTCCGAATATCTCTTCGCACATGGTCGTATACATCGGATCGTCGACTTGTACTACAGTCGGCTCGATGAAATATCCTTTGGACTTATCATAGCCTCCACCTATCAGAATCTCTGCACTTTTATCTTTCTTAATTTGATCGATATAGCCCGCAATCTTATCAAAGGCCCGTTCGTCAATCACTGCAGAAATAAAGTTGGAAAAATCTTCAACACTACCTGTCTTAAATGACGATACCTGTTCTATGAGTTTAGTCTTTACTTTTGGCCAGAGCGACTTAGGGATATATGCCCGTGAAGCAGCAGAACACTTCTGTCCTTGAAACTCAAATGCTCCTCGTGCTAAAGCTGTCGCTACTTGCTCATAGTCCGCCGACTGATGAACCATGACGAAATCCTTGCCACCAGTCTCGCCGACTATACGTGGGTAAGATCTGTATGTCTCAATGTTATTACCTATCGTCTTCCATAGATGTCTGAATACTCCTGTGCTGCCCGTAAAATGCAGCCCTGCAAAATCTCCATGGTTAAAGACGATGTCGCCAGTGGTCGGACCGTCGGTATAGATTAGGTTGATAACACCATCTGGTAGACCAGCTTCTCTGAAGATGTTCATTACAGCTATGGCTGAATAGATCTGTGATTCTGCGGGCTTCCAAACTACTGTGTTTCCTAACATGGCTGGACAGGCAGGTAGATTACCTGCTATCGCAGTAAAGTTGAACGGTGTAATCGCAAATACAAAGCCTTCTAATGGACGATACTCTAACAAGTTCCAGATATTCTTGGCGCTATCTGGCTGCTGAGCATAGACCTCTTGCATATACTGCACATTGAACCTCAGGAAGTCGGCTAACTCAGCGACAGCATCGATCTCGGCTTGATAGATGGTCTTAGACTGTGCAAGCATGGTTGTCGCATTCATATAGGCTCGTCGTGGTCCCGAGATGAGATCTGCTGCTTTGAGAAATATCGCAGCACGATCTTGCCAAGGCATAGCCTCCCAAGCCGGCTTAGCCTTTAGGGCTTCGTCTATTGCGAGTTGGACATGCTGCTCATCTCCGAAGTTGTAGTATCCGAGTGTATGATTGATATCATGTGGTGCAGCTATCCTTCTTTTATCAACAGTGACCAGATCTTGTCCGCCTATGACCATTGGCACATCGATTTCTCGTGATTTCAATTCTTTGATTGTAGCCAGAACTGCTTCTTTCTCTGCGCTGCCAGGGCGGTAGCTTAGGATGGGTTCATTCTTTGGGGTAGGGATGCGATAGACGGAGTTAGACATTCGATTTATTTTATAAGGTTAACAGCTTCAACCCTCAATGGTTTTTAAGATAGTTTGAAGTCTTTCTATAGATAAATAGCTCTACAATCTTGGAAATGTAACTGTAGAATCGTTGATTTAGGTAAAGACTATATCCCTTGCGTCCAATAATCCTTCTTGTTGTATTCTTATCGGCATCAAGTTCGGCTAAAGTTCTATCACAACAGGACTCACTTATTCTCATTGATAATCTTGTTATTTACTACGATTCTGATCAATATGAGTTGAGTTACACCCATGATAGTTTGTTGATGAGTTTCTTTGAGTATCAGAATACCCGCGAGCTTGAATTTCATATCGACTCATATACAGACTCAGATGGAAATAATGATTACAACATCAACCTATCAGATCGTCGAAAAGATGCTATTGTAAGTTGGTTAAAAGATCATCAAATTGATGATAGTCGAATACGCAGAAAAGGACACGGAGAAGAATTTGCTATTTCAAAAGAAGAATCAACCAAAATTCAGGATAGAAGAAGTGAAATTAAAGTGTTCCAAAGGACCCCTTTCAAATTTTTTCAAGGTACCATAAGTACGGATGATCCTGAAACAGTAACGGGGTTAGAAATCAATGTTTTTGACAGCGGGATCCGACGAACAATCACGATTGACAGCGGAGCGAGATTCTCAGTAGCGGTCCCTCTTAAACGGGAAGTAGTTTTGAATTTTGAAGCGAAAAATCACTTTCCAGAGGTCAGGACTTTGCGACTATCGGCACGCGCTAAGGTTGACAACGTCAAATTGCCCATGGTGGATATGAAACCTGGGAATAAAGTCGCATTGCACGTACAATTCGTTGGTGGGAAGAGTATTGTCTTAGATCGATTCAAGTCTTCTCTCACGACCTTGGCATCGGCCTTAAGAAAGAGTGATGAAATTTGCATTGAGCTCGCCGGCCATATCCATCAGCCTGGAGCAGTAATAGACGATCCAAGCATAAGATCATATGGTCTATCGATCGCTCGCAGCATCGAAATTCATAACTATTTGGTAGATGAAGGGATTGACTCAGACCGCCTCTTAGCTCGTGGGTATAGTAATAGATTTATGATTAACCCTAACCCAAGTAATGAAGCTGGTGCGAGCGCAAATCGTAGAGTGGAGGCAATAGTAATGTCATGTGATAGTACTCGACTGATCTCAAACGATGATGTCGAAAATTTAGAGAGCTACAAATTGATTAGTACTAACCAGATAGTGAGGTGAAAAAAGAACAGTTTGATTCTTTCTACACAGGAGATATAAACCCTGATCTTTAAGCTCAGCTCATTTTCATTAGTTTTAGCGGATGGAAGGAATTGATCTGGTGAGGCTCAACTTCAGCAGTACGGGGCTCCAGGTGATGAATATCATATTAGGTCTTATCGTATTTGGTGTAGCGCTCAATATGCAGCTGACTGACTTTAAGGAGGTCGCTCGTAATCCCAAGGCTGCGGCGATCGGATTGACCTCCCAATTTTTCATTTTTCCAGCACTGACGTACCTCTTAGTGCTGATCCTTCAGCCGATTCCTTCTATTGCACTTGGGATGATTTTGATTGCTTCATGCCCAGGTGGTAATCTAAGTAACTTCCTGACTCATTATGCTCGTGGCAATGCTGCCTTGTCTGTATCGATGAGTGCAATATCTACCGCTGCTGCTACAGTTATGACCCCGCTAAATATGGCATTTTGGGGAGGCCTTTATGTGAGTAACTCACAGGATCTTGACCCTGTGAATCTGAGCTTTCTTAATATGCTAATCATTGTTGTAACACTGCTCATTGCTCCTACGATTGCAGGCATGTTGATGAAGCATAAGTTACCCAAAGTGGCCAATCGACTCAAAGGCCCAATGCAGAATCTCTCGGTCATCTTTTTCTTGGCATTCGTGGTATTTGCTACGATTTCTAATTGGGACTTCTTCTTGCAGTACTATTACATATTCTTCTCGGTAGTCATC
>CAZDHV010000236.1:0-4825 GCA_964505335.1 uncultured Saprospiraceae bacterium
ATATATCCTGAGTCAAGAGCACTTGTGGCGGCACACCTCGCTAAAGGACATACCGTTGCGATCATCTCTGCTGCCACGCCTTATCAAGTAAATCCTATCGCCAGAGATCTCAGTGTGGAGCATGTGATGTGTACTAGGATGGAAGTCGACAATGGAAAATTTACTGGAGAAATTATTGAGCCTGCTTGTTGGGGTGATGGCAAGGCAAAAGCTGCTAAGACATTAGCAGACGACTTAGGCCTAGACCTAAGTAAGAGTTATTTTTATACGGATAGCGCATCAGACTTGCCATTGCTTGAATTAGTTGGTAAACCACAACCTACTAATCCGGATCAGGAACTATCAGCCATATCATATAAGAATGATTGGCCGATATATCGCTTCGATGATGCGGTACGACCTGGGGTAGAGAACGTAGTACGCACCCTGTTAGCTGCAGGGACACTCATACCGGCTGCTATCGCTGGGATGGCATCAGGAGTATTATCAGGATCAAGGCGTGATGGGGTCAATAGTATGACAGCGGTGATCGGGGATTTAGGTACGTCGATGGCAGGTATGAAACTGGCCGTCAAAGGCAAGGAGAATCTATGGAGGCAACGACCCGCCGTATTTTTGTTCAATCATCAGAGCAATGCTGACTTCTTAATCATGGCTAAGCTTGTCCGTAAGAACACAGTAGCCATCGCCAAGAAAGAGCTGAAGTATACCCCAGTCGGGCCACTGTTTCAGGCTGCTGGCGTAGTCTTCATCGATCGGAAGAATAGAGATAAAGCAATAGAAGCAATGAAGCCAGTTATCGATGTGCTGAATAATGGTACTTCTGTAGCTATCGCTCCTGAGGGCACTCGTAGTTATGATTATCAATTGGGACCTTTCAAGAAGGGAGCTTTCCATCTTGCCATGCAAGCTAAGGTGCCGATCATTCCTATCTGTATCATGAATGCCCATGATGTCATGCCACGGGGCTCGAAGCTGATCAATCCAACGGTAGTAACGGTGAAAGTTCTGGATCCAATCTCAGTTAAAGGTTGGACCAAGAAGAACCTTGATGCCAAAATCAAAGAGGTCAGAAATCTTTATCTCAAAGAACTTGGCCAGTTTGAATTGTCTAATCCTCAAAAGATGCTCTCATGAATATAGCTGTATTAGGAGGGGGGTCGTGGGGAACTACAGTAGCGTCCCTAACTGCCCGAAATGTTCCAACCTTGCTGTGGGCACGCAATAGTGATACTGTAGACGAAATCAACACACACCATACTAATTCAAGATACCTCAAGGAAGCCAAACTAAATGGTGAGTTACAAGCCCGATACACGATAGAAGAAACGGTCAAGGATGCTGATGTGGTCGTGATGGGTATCCCATCACATAGCTTTAGATCAGTGATGACGGAGGCTCGTCCCTACATTAGACCTTGGGTGCCTATCGTGAGCCTAACAAAAGGGCTTGAGCACGGCACCAAAATGCGGATGACGCAAGTCATTGAATCAGTGATGCCGGGGCATCCTGTCGGCGTGCTTACAGGTCCAAATCTGGCTCGTGAGATCATAGCTGGTCAAGCGGCGGCTAGTGTAATCGCCATGGTGGATAAGAGGATAGGACTAGCTCTGCAGAAGATCTTTCAACTTGGACTTTTCAGAGTGTATACCAATAACGATGTAGTAGGTTGTGAGTTAGGTGGCGCGCTTAAGAATGTCATTGCCATTGCAGCAGGGATGGGAGATGGTGCTGGAGCAGGAGACAATACTCGTGCTGCGGTAATCACTAGAGGCCTGGCAGAGCTTACTCGATTAGGAGTCGCAATGGGTGGTAAGCGTAAGACCTTCTCAGGATTAGCTGGTATGGGAGATCTCGTTGCCACCTGTAACAGTCCGCAGAGTCGTAACCGTACGGTGGGATTTGCGCTGGGTCAAGGGAGACAACTTGATGAGATCATTAATAGCATGAACATGGTTGCCGAAGGCGTCAAGAGTTGTAAGGTCGTAATGGAGCTGGCAGAGGAATATGGGATTGAGATGCCGATCTCTCATGAAGTATATAAGGTCTGTCATGAGGGCTCTAATGTCAAGGAGGCATTTAGAGGATTGCTGCGGACGGCTAGTGGATCAGAGTATGATCCGGGGTAGTGTAATCGATATTTGCGGTTAATTGACTCTTGTGAGAGTCATAGAAATGATCCAGAGTGGAATCCGCTTATTAAGCATCATTCCTTACTTACAACAACACCTAAACACTTCCAACTAATAGAATTACCGTGCGCATCTAATGGCTCTATAATCTGTAGATCTTCTTGCCACTTTAATATGCTAAATCCAATTTCAACCGCTATATCCTTGATTTTATTCGCAGGATGGAGTGTATCCCAAAGGTTTGCATTCTTGAAATTTAAAGGCGTAACCATGATCAACCTTCCACCTGGCTTCAAGACCCGAAACATCTCTTGAAGACCTTGGATCGGATCTTCCAATCGATCCAGTAAAAAACTGTTGACGATCAAGTCTTGACTGTCTGATGAAAAGGGTAGATCAGCGGCATTAGCTAAGCCAAAATTCAGATTCTTGATCTCTTTACCCTTAACTACCTGTGTTTTAGGAAACCCATTGTTCGATAGATCTATAGTGATATCCTTACCGGCTACCCAAAAGCTATTGGCTTGCTTAAGCATCTGGTAGCTATAGTCTATACCCCAACAAGTTGTCTTAGGAAAGCGCTGGGCTAAATGAGCAATCCATCTACCAACACCACATCCGATTTCGAGTATGTGTTGATGAGGATCATAGGGGTAGAAGTCATTAGCGAAGTCCAGAATGTGCTGCATAGGGTAGTGCTCCCACAATTCATCCCCTAAGTGTAGTGCAACTTGTCGTAATACCACATCATCATATCTTTCGTATAGATCGGCTTGAAAATCCCTTTCGGATTTATCGCAAAAGAATGGAATCCCTTTTCGATGTGATATCGGTGGTTTCATTGAGATATGGAAGTCGTCATATACACTATTTAATGAGGCGGTCTATGTGATCTATCAATTTATACGATGTTATCTTTCAATTCTACCATGATAGTTTATAGAGAAATTGTAAAATTCAGAGTTCGTTAGGATATTAACTCTTTTATGTTCGTTCCTATAGGACCTGTCTCCTCTGAGTTTTCCTAATGAATTGTAATGCAATTCAATTGATGTGAATTCTCCAGGAGGTATTTTACTTTTATTGTCTAAGATTGTTGCGCTGAGACTTACATTACTTGTTGTAACATTTATGATTTTAAGTTCGATCTCACCATCATTATAGATATTTACGGTATCGCGTACATGCTCATCTGCTTTGATAGTGCCAAAATCAATAGATAGAGAGTTGTACGTAATTTCATAGTTCTCCTCTGGAATTATCTTTATTTTCGGATACTTCTTAACGTGATATGGCACCGGTTCGCGAAAATCTTCTTGCCTTTTTATTTGAGTGCTGATCTTGTTGATTTGATAGAGGGAGTCAAGGATGAATGCTTTTTCGAAATAATTATGTTCGTCCAAATAAACATAATCAACTTTGAAAACACGATTTTTCCACCGACTCAGCCTTCTGTCGTAATTGTAATCATAGTCTATTGATTCAGCCTCATTCGGACATATTTTATCAGTTAGTATTCCCAAAGAATATTGTAGGTGACAATTGTCAATGTTTATCAATTTGTTTTGCCATAGATCAACGGTAGCAAGAGATTCATTTTTTCCGGAGACATCGCTATATATGGCTTCGCCATTTTCGATATGCATGTAGATCCTGGCCGTATCGAAAAAACCACCTGTGAGATTTCCAGGAATAAACTGATATTCAGTTTTGTTAGAATATTGAACGGATTGAATAATAGGATACGTTTTATTCCCTAACAGTAGTACTGCGGAGCTAAGATATCCATTGTCCATATACTCATACTGAGTCTCTTGATCTCCAGAAATTGTGGATATGAGTTTGTTTTCATCATTAAAGATATATTCTGTAGAAGATGTAGTTGATGAGTCAGCAAATTGATAATATGCACTTGTTAATTTTGTTCTTGAAGTAAGATTGACATATCTCTTTGTGTTTGATTTCATAAAAACACCAATAGTATCATCTTCGATGATAATAGAAGTATCTGGTTCATAACCTAAGTGCGAAGTCATGAATACAGTTTCGCTAAGTATTTCATGGTCAGCAGGTAGTGTTAAAAAATCTGTACTTATGCCATGATTCAAATCAATGAGAACGTCAATAAGATTTGATTGTGCATAGGGAAACAAGTAAGTGCATAGTATAGCAGTTGTAAATATTATCTTTTTCAATAGAGCCCTGTTTTTAGTTTTTCCACTTCATTAGGAATTTGATCTTCTTTTTTATAACCGATTTCGAATTGAACTTGTCTGACGAATTCTTCTCTATCTATTTCACCATGCCAATATTTTTGATGATTGATTCAATCTTGTCGGTGATTTTTTCTTTTTAGTTGGGCAGAGCTAGTTTATGTATAATCAAACCCCAATTTTTGATCACTTTTAAATCCTACATCTTTGGTAGCAAACTCAATATTTTAACCAGTCGAATCGCCTTCTTCTGGTCACCGTCGATCTCGACACGCCCTTGCACGAATGCAGTCTGTATATCAAGATCACCAGATCCTAAATTAAGCAGGTGCTTCTCCCTGATAGTCAAGGTGACATCAGGATCTTTGGCAGCACCTCGACGCAGTATGCCAGGCTGCTTGTTAACATCAACACTCCATGTAACTGGCGTTGGACCTGTGATATTAAATTGGAAGACGCCACTATCGGCTTTAATAGCCG
>CAZDHV010000237.1:0-4823 GCA_964505335.1 uncultured Saprospiraceae bacterium
TCTAAGAACTTAAAGGCATGTTTAAGTTTGAAGTTGAAGTCATGGTCATCAGTATTTGGTCCAAATCTGATTTCCTTAACTACAGTTTTAGCAGTCTTTGACTTGAGCTCTTTCTGCTTTTTCTTTCTGTTATATAGAAACTTCTTGTAGTCGATGATTTTACAAACCGGAGGATCAGCTTTGGGGCTTATTTCAACCAAGTCCAACTGTACGGCTTCTGCCCATTTTTGGGCCTGGCGAGTGTTATATACGTCAGGAGTAATGCTCTGACCGACCGCCTCCGAAATTTCGTTGAGATTGTCTCCTACTAATCTGATTTTCGGAGCCTTTATTCTAAAGTTGATATTAAATTCTGGTTCGAGGTTTCGCCTCGGTTGTACTTTTTTTCTTCTTCTCAAATGTCTTAATTAGTTAATAATATGCTTAGATCACGCAAATCTGTCGAAAATAGTTTCTTTATTCACTCTTAAGATAAAGAAAATTTAATCTGAAGCCCATTATTTCAGGGCTTCAGACTCTTTTTCTTGATTTGCGGGTACTATAGTGAGTTCTTCTTTGCCTTTATGGTGGCTAATCTTGAAGCTTAAGCCTCTTTTAGACCCTGCAGCTAGAATATGCTCCGCCAACGGATCTTCCACATGCTTTTGAATTGCTCTATGTAGTGGGCGAGCTCCGTACTTAGGATCATATCCTTTTTCTGCCAAGAATTCCTTAGCACTTTTGTTCAACTTAATACTGAAGCCCATCTTCTCAACTCTGCCCTTCAATGAATCCACTGCTAAGTCCACGATTTTCAGAATGTCTTCTTCACTTAGAGAGTTAAAGATTACGGTGTCGTCAATGCGATTCAGAAACTCTGGCGTGAAGTTTTTACTAAGCGCATTATTGATCACATTCTTAGCATGGTCATCAGCACCTTCTGTTCTTGCCTTCGTCGCAAATCCCACACCCTGACCAAAGTCCTTAAGTTGCTTAACACCGATGTTGGAGGTCATGATTATCAAGGTGTTTTTGAAATCAACTTTACGACCCAAGCCATCAGTCAATTGACCATCATCAAGGACTTGTAAGAGTATGTTGTATACATCTTGGTGAGCCTTCTCAATCTCATCGAGCAAGATCACTGAATATGGCTTTCGACGCACCTTCTCTGTAAGTTGTCCACCTTCTTCATATCCTACGTATCCCGGAGGCGCACCAATCAATCTACTGATCGAGAACTTCTCCATATACTCACTCATGTCGATTCTCACTAAGGAGTCTTCTGTGTCAAACAGGTATCTCGATAGTGCCTTCGCTAATTCTGTCTTACCTACACCAGTTGGTCCTAAGAAGATGAATGAACCTATCGGCTTCTTCGGATCTTTGAGTCCGACTCTATTTCTCTGTATCGCTTTTACGATCTTTTTTATAGCTACGTCTTGGCCTATAATCTCCTTCTTGAGATCATCTGCCATTCCTACAAGCTTGTTACTCTCATTCTGAGCTACTCTCTTGACAGGTATACCGGTCATCATAGCTACCACTTCAGCTATATCTTCTTCGCTGACTGGGTATTTCTTTGATTTAGCTTCTTCTTCCCAATCGGACTTGGCCTGCTCAAGCTTTTTGAAGAGCTTAGATTCGTGGTCTCTTAGGTCTGCAGCCTTTTCGTATTGCTGACCTTTGACTGCTTGATTCTTTTGGTTACGTACCTCCTCGATTTGAGTTTCAAGCTCTTCGATATATTTAGGTACGTGTATGTTCTTGAGGTGTGTCCGAGCACCTACTTCGTCAAGGATATCTATAGCCTTATCTGGTAGATGTCTATCACTGATGTATCTATCACTGAGGTGTACACATGCTTCGATTGCCTCATCCATGTAGGCTACGTTGTGAAACTCCTCATACTTAGACTTGATATTGTTGAGGATATGTATCGCTTCTTCAGTTGAAGGGGGCTCTACTAATACCTTCTGGAATCTTCGATCCAAGGCGCCATCCTTTTCTATGTATTGTCTGTATTCATCAAGTGTCGATGCACCGATGCATTGTAACTCTCCTCTCGCCAATGCTGGCTTAAAGATATTGGACGCATCAAGTGATCCCGTAGATCCTCCTGCGCCTATGATCGTATGAATCTCATCTATGAAGAGTATGACGTCACGAGACTTCTCCAACTCATTCATGATCGCCTTCATCCGTTCCTCAAACTGACCACGGTATTTCGTGCCAGCTACAAGCGCTGCTAAATCAAGCATGACTATACGCTTATCATAGAGGGTACGTGAGACTTTCTTTTCGTTTATTCTCAATGCCAACCCTTCAACTATTGCAGTTTTACCCACACCAGGTTCTCCAATGAGTATCGGGTTGTTCTTCTTACGTCTACTTAAGATCTGTGATACTCTTTCAATCTCAGTCTCTCTGCCTATGATTGGATCGAGCTTGCCTTCATCAGCAAGGCGAGTCACATCTCTACCAAAATTGTCAAGGACTGGAGTTCGCGATTTACTTGCACCTCGTCTCGTGGTCTTACTACCATACGATCCTGACTCTTCGTCATCCATAGGGATGTCTGATTCGGCAGCACTGCCTTGGATGTATTCGAATCCTCCTTCTTGATCCTGACTGACATACTCGAGCTCTGTCTTGTATGAATCATAATCAACATCAAAATGGTCTAATATCTTAGATGCCAGATTTTCCTTATGCTTTAGAATAGAGAGCATAAGATGTTCTGGATTTATTTCATCATTCTTGAATAGCTTAGACTCTAAGAATGTGACCTTCAAGACCTTTTCCGCATGCTTATTGAGAGGAATATTTCCAACATTCAAGCCTGTATTATCTCCTTTATTTGATCTTGTAGCCTCCTCAACTTTGTATTTGAGTTGCTGAATATCAAGATCCAAAGAGTTCAATACTCTTATTGCCACATTGTCTTTTTCGCGAATCATCCCAAGCAATAGATGCTCAGTACCGATATAATCGTGCCCCAGTCGTACTGCCTCATCTCTACTCAGAGAGATGATTTTCTTGACTTTCGGTGAGAATTTTCTATTCATATTTCTAAATATGGTCTACTCGATTAACGTACAGATCTGTTATTTGATCCTTACATTGATCCTAATATTATATTAAATCGAACACTTTATAATGTTCCTGTCTCTATACGAACAAAAACGTGCCAAACACCAATATCTGCTCAATTGTCAGGAAATACAATTTTACTCCTGATAATATGACACACAAATTGGCCATGGTACCTAATCAAGAGTGAGTCTATCTTCCCAACATATTAAAATTAGTCATAATGAATCAAAAACCATATCTCTCTACGGACTACTTTAATTCAGTGACAAATAAATCAAGACAGAATTAGCTTTTAACGTCTATATTTGCAGCTTATTCAACAGGCCATGAAATTTAGTTTAGACAAGAAGGATCGATACTCGGTATTAAGATTGGAAGAGGAAAACCTCAATTCACTTTTAGCACCGGACGTGAAGAGCGAATTTGTTTTCCTTAGAAACGAAGGAGTCAAAAACTTAATCTTGGATATGTCTCAAGTTAAGTACGTTGATTCGTCTGGTCTTAGTGCCATTTTAACGGCCAATAGACTTTGGAATGGATTCGGTGCATTCGTTATGACTAATGTCTCTCATCCAGCAGTGCAGAAGCTCATAGAGATATCAAGACTTCAGACAATACTAAACATTGTTCCTACGCTGTCAGAGAGTGTTGACTTTGTGATGATGGAAGAATTACAGAAGGAGCTTTCTGGAGAAGAAGAATAACATTCCATTCGAGTTTACCGTACTAGGAGCCAACTCAGCGCTGCCAACTCCATCGAGATTTAGCTCAAGCTTTATACTCAATTACAATCATAAGTTCTTTGTCTTAGATTGTGGTGAGGGAGCACAAATTAAGATGTCGGAATACGGAATACGGCGATCTAAAATTCGACATATTTTCATTACACACTTGCATGGTGATCATATATATGGTCTGCCAGGTTTGTTGACCTCATTTAATCTTAATGGCCGCACAGATTCACTCAACATCTATGGGCCAATAGGCATCAAGGATTATATAGAGCATATGGTCAGAATCACAGGTGGTAGCATATCTTATCCGATTACATATTGTGAAATAAAAGGAGATGACGCTACTGAATTGGGTGTTATCGATGGCTTAAGCGTTACGGCCATCCCTCTGGTTCATCGCATACCAACCTATGGTTACGTATTTAAAGAAAATTTCACTAAGAGGAATATAAAATCAGATGCTATTAAGGCTTATGGATTGAGTATCGAGGAGATCAAGCTTGCTCAAAACGGTGAAGACATCACTCGAGATGAGACAGTTATAGCGAATGACAAATTGACATATGGGCCAAAATCGAGTCGATCTTTTGCATACTGCACTGATACGATGTATCAGCCGAAGATTGTGCCCCACATCAATTCGGTTAATCTGTTGTATCATGAGGCCACTTACCTAGATGAATTAAGAGACAAAGCTCATGAACGTATGCATGCTACGGCTAAGGAAGCAGCTCAGATCGCTCATCAAGCAGAAGTGAAAAAATTGATCATAGGCCACTATAGCAGTAGATACAAGAACTTGACGCCTTTGTTAGAAGAGGCAAAAATTGAATTTGACAACACCAAACTCGCTATAGGCGGTGAGACTCATGCTATAGATTAGACCACTATTAGGCGATCCAAAAAATCCATCAGAAGCAATTCTAATTTCGATACTACACCATCAGCAATAAATTGATCGGATAGTAGATTCATCATTTTCATCTTGTCTTCTTGGGTCTTAATAAATCGATC
>CAZDHV010000238.1:0-4793 GCA_964505335.1 uncultured Saprospiraceae bacterium
TGTACGATGTCTCTCGTGACTAAAGCTGATTTCGATCCATGTGGAAGTCTCACAGATATTGGACAAGTAACGATAGAAGTAACTTGTACTGGGGAAATAACGATGACAGTAGATAAAAACTCTACTGCCACTTATGAATTTGGTACATTTATCAACAACGTAAGATCTGATTTAGGAGAATCTGTTCCTCTCGGCAATTCAGTGTCGTTTGATCATGGATCTTTAAATCTTGCGGGCATTTCAGGTCAAATTTTCTTTGTACAAGAGACTTGTTCTGGCAACGCCATATTCTATGGAGTGCTACCAGATTATGAGAATGATCCGTTGGATGTTCCTGGTGTGTATAGATACACTATTGATAGCGCTGATGGCAAGTCACCGGCAAGAGCAAGACAGCATAATCCAGTTGAATCACCGGATTCTCTAGGGCAACCAGTCGTAACTTTCCAGACTATCAAACCTTCGTGTCCTGACAACCTTGATGGAGTTATCGTTTTAACTATTTCAGGTGAGGGTACAGATAAATGTTCATCTCAATTTACATGGAACGTTACCCCTTCGAGCACCTTTGGAGGACCTTTTAGTGGGACTTTTACTAATGGTGTTGCAACTATTCCAAGTGTTCCGAGCGGGTCATTCAGTTTCGCTTTTCAAACCGTTGGACCTACGAGTACAAGCGGATGTCTCTGTATGCCTCCACCACCGGATCCGATTGTAGTGATAGTTGACGAACCAGGGGAGAGCTCAGCTTCTCTTTCTTGTATAGATAGGATAAATGTTTCGGCTGAAGCAGATGAGCACGGTTGTGAAGCTACAATTAGGTTAGACGATATCGCTTTAGGTGTTACAGATGTGTGTGATACAGGGAATAATGTGGCAGATTTTATTATCGTCAGAAATAGCGCGGGAATGCCAATCATGGGTACTTATTTGGATATGGATTTAATTCCTCTTTCACCACAGACTGGAAGCGGATTTGCATTTAGATTTGATGCGACTCAATTTTTTGGTCAAGAAGTTACAGTGGAAGTTCATGATGGAACTGGCAACCTATGTTGGGGAACTGCCCTAATTGAAGATAAAGCTCCACCAATAATAAGTTGTGATGATGATGGAATTAACGAAATACTTTGCATTGATTTTGATAATGATGCAGAATTAGCAATTGAGGGAAGCATTTTCGATTGTAGTGAGACAGACGTTACAGTAATAGAGTTCAGAGAACTTGCAGATTGTGATCCTAATACCAGTGTATTAAGGAGAGTTCAGTTAGTATATTTTGCTGAAGATGAGTTCGGAAATAGATCCATTACTTGTAATGATACATTTGACATTTTGAGAATAGGTATGCCTTCAGTTAATGGCAACCTCGATTTCATTGATGGAATAGAATTAATTGGTCCAGGAGATTTTGAGAAAGAAGGAACGCCTTTCGCTTGTGATAGCTTTTCAGATTTAGACGGAGATGGTGTACCTGACCCTACGTTGGCAGGAGCTGGCTTCCCTCGACTAGAAGTATCAAGAGATGATGGAAGTAGAGATACTATTCCATTAGCGGCTCTCAACTATGATGATTATGCATCGCCGCTTGCAAGCAGAAGAAATCAGATCATTTCTGACTGCAAGGTGGGAGCTACATTCCAGGATACGAGATTAGGATCTTTTGATTGTGTAACTAAGATACTCAGACGATGGACGATAGGCGAATGGACCTGTCAAGGAGAGATTGATACTACATTCACACAGGTCATTGACATCGTTGATACCTTAGCTCCATATTTCGTGCAATCTACATTGATTGATATAACTGGAAGCGTAGGAGCTCATGGATGTGTTGCTACTAGAAGTGTTCCACTGCCAAGTGCAACAGACAATTGTTCAAGTCAATCAGATATTAATATTGACTTTATTATTCTTAATGCAGACGGACAGATAGTTGGTCCTGATAGAAGAGTTGAACCGACAGTAAGCTTTGATTTCCCTCTTGGAAGAAGCTTCATAGTATATACAGCATATGATGGTTGCGGTAATTTCCGCAGAGACACAGTAAATGTCGATATAACGGATATGGTAGCGCCTGTCACAATCTGTAAGGACAGATTAGTTGTAGGTATATCTGGAGTTAAAAGTGACGATGACGGATTAGTTAAAGTACCGGCATCAGCGTTTGACAATGGTTCATTCGATGATTGTGGATTAGCAAGTACATGTGTGGCACGTATGGACGATCTCGAAGCTTTTGATAATCTTGATTCTGATGGAGATGGATTTGTAGCGGTATCAGCACTTTCTGCAATATTCGCTTGTGATAGGACTGATGAGTATGCTCAGTTTGCGACTATCATTCCAGGTTCGTCACCTGAGATTAATGGTGTTAGCAGAGATGTATTGTGTAGAGGTGACGTTTCATTCTGTTGTTCAGATGATGGTGCTGATGTATTAGTAGTGTTCAAAGCGATTGATGCTGCTGGTAATATCAATCAGTGTTATGTCGAGGTAGACGTACAGGATAAGTCTACACCATCTATACAGTGTCCGCCAAGTGTAATTGTAGATTGTGAGTTTCCACTACCATTTATTCCTGAAGATGCTTTAGGAGACTTTATAAATATCACTCAGAATCCTTCAAGAAATTACTTGGGAGGCCTGTTTGGAAATATTGTAGCTGATCACAGTCAGCGACCATTTGGAATAGATCCGATCTATATCAATAGTTCTATTGATCGCTCTACGTTACTTGATGGAGTATTCTTAGATAACTGCCAAGATCCAGATATCTATGTACGGATAAATAGCAGTTTTGATCAATGTCAGACTGGTCAGATCGTAAGAACGTTCTTTGCGCAAGACGCAAGCGGAAATAGATCTCCGATGTGTGAGCAAGTTATCACTATCGAAAGTAGAATACCTTTCAATGCTGATAACATTATAAAGCCTAGGGACACGACTCTCATGTCATGTATGTTACCTGAGGATATTGCAAATACGACATTTGGTGTGCCAATTGCGCCTCAAGGAGCATGTATGTTATTCGGAACTAGCTTTGAAGATCAAATATTCCGATTTAACAACTCGACTGACATAGACGCACCAGCGTGCTTCAAGGTTATTCGTACTTGGAGTATCATCGATATCTGTAATGATGAGCATTCAGCAGGAGATATAATTACTTGTGAGCAGATCATTTTAATTAATGATCTTGTTGATCCGATCATCACTTGTCCTCAGGATGTAGTAATTGAAACTTTCGATTGCGAAGCTGATCTTGTCGAGCTGACTGCCTCCGCTTTTGACGATTGTACTATCGGAGATGAATTGTTCTGGACAGCTAATATAGATGTCAATAACAATGGTACTATTGATCTGAATGAAAGCTCATTAGATGGCTTTATACAACACACGACATCCTCAAATGGATCAAGTGTAGCTACGATCAGAAGAGACTTCCCATTAGGGACACATAGAATTACTTGGAGTGTATTTGACGGTTGTGGCAATAGTAGCCAGTGTAGCTACTTGTTTACAATTGTAAATACTAAGAATCCTACACCGTTTGCGGTAGATATTACCACTGTACTCCATGAGAGTGGTTCCGTAACTATCTGGGCTGCAGATTTGAATAACAAGAGTGAACATCCATGCTTCGACTCTGAAGACATTGAAGTTGGTCTTGTTGCTTTAGGTGGCGATTTCGCGGATGTGACTCCAAATATCACTTTTACTTGTGAAGATTTTGTAAATGGTCCTGATATCGACTTAGACTTCTATGCTTTCATAGACTTAGGAAATGGTCAAATTTTAAATGATTTCACAACGGTTACAGTAACATTACAGGATAATTCCGGAGTATGTGACAACTTCACAGGCGGATCTGGTACGGGTCTGAATGCCGTAATAACTGGATCCATTAGGACTGAAGGTTCACAGGCTGTTCCTGATATTGAAGTAGGATTGTTAGGTGGTAATCAAGCAGCTAATGCTGTAAATGCTACCTCAACGGATGTATTAGGGCGTTATGCCTTCCCTGCTATGCCAGTAGGTAATAACTTCACTATTGACCCGATAAGTAACGATGACTATCTGAATGGTGTAACCACATTAGATTTAGTGATGATACAGCGCTATATCTTAGGTCTTGTTGAACTTGAGTCAGCGTATCAGATTATGGCGGCTGACATTAACAATGATCGAAGTATATCAGCTATAGATTTAGTTGATCTAAGAAACGTAATCTTAGGAGTCACACAAGAGTTCACTAATAATGAATCATGGAGATTTGTTGATGCTGATCAACAGTTTATCGATCCTAACAATCCATTAAGTGAACCGGTCAAAGAGCAGTATGAAATTACTCCTCTGGCACAGGATATGATAATTGATTTTATCGGATTCAAAGTAGGTGATGTAAATGCATCTGCTGACGCCGCTACAACATTAGCACAGAGTAGAAGTGTGTTCACACTAGAGATGACTGATCAGAGATATTCTGCAGGTGATATCATTTCTATTCCAGTGATGGTAAATAGAGATATTAATACTGTTGGATTACAGTTTACGGCAGAGTTTAACCCAGCGGGCTTAATCTTCGCAGGAGTGGACAGTGACGAACTTAACGTTCTTCCAGAGCATATCGGATTTAACAGAGTTGACGAAGGTATAGTGACGATCAGTTGGAATGATGTAGATGCTCAATTAGTAGCATCTAATCAATCTCTGATGACGCTTAACTTCAAGGCCGTTCAATCTGGCAAGCTCAGTGATTACTTAGCGCTCAATTCATCAGTAACTCAATC
>CAZDHV010000239.1:0-4774 GCA_964505335.1 uncultured Saprospiraceae bacterium
TCAACTATTGAAATACAAAAAGTCGTCGTATTTTAAATTATGCATCAAAACCCACACATGTGCCCATTCTCCTTCAGCCATTTCTCATGTCGCTTGTAGTCTGGCATCACTGACTTAACTATGCTCCAGTATTTTGGGCTGTGATTGAGTTCCTTCAAGTGTGCGAGTTCATGAACGAACACATAGTCTTGCACGTCAAGCGGGGCAAAAAGTGTGCGAGTTGAGATATTGATATTTCCACTTGACGAGCAACTGCCCCAGTTGCTGGAATTGTTCTTGAGTCTTACTTGCTTGATCGACTCTTGGAAGTACTGTCCATTGATATCCGCAATCCGCTTAGCTACCCTCGGCTGTTGATCTTGTCCAATGACTCGGGAGAGTAATGTTTTGATCGTCTTACTTTGCTGATGAGCACCTAGGACTTGATCGCTCATCTTAATCAGTATGAGTCCTGATGACTGCAGCCTAGCAGAAGAGGTCTTCCTATCCTCTACTTTTATGTCTAAGCTATAAGTCCTGTTAGGGAGGATAATCTCCTCACCAGTGTGATATTGCTTTACAACGAATCGCTGCTTAATCTCGGGATGCTCAACAAGCTGTTGAGCAATCCACTCTACAGCCCAAGATTTATAGGAATCCTTGAGAATAGCTCCGCCAATCAGCGGCACCCTAAGAATCACCTTATCCCGATTGATCGAGATACGATTATTCTTACGCCACTCTTGAACTATACGGACAGGTATGTCGATATCATTGATGCGCCATACCGTGTCTGTAGTCTTAGCCATGCTTGGCTTCAAATGACTTAATTACATCACATAACGTCTGGACTCCTTCCTTAGGCATGGCATTATAGATCGATGCTCTGAATCCTCCGACACTTCGGTGTCCTTTAATCGTCATACATCCAGCATCAGTAGCAGCATCCATAAATGCCGATTCCAGCTCTGTATTCTTCATTAAGAAAGTGGCATTCATCATAGAGCGGTCCTCTTTATCAACTGGATTGTAGAACAAATCACTGCTGTCGATCGTGCTGTATAGTAAGCTAGCTTTGTCAACATTGCGCTTTTGCATCGCCGCAACGCCTCCTTGCGCCTTCACCCATCTCATCGTTAACATACTTACATATATGGCGAACACTGGTGGTGTGTTAAACATAGATGACTTACCAATGTGAGTCTGGTAATCTAACATAGTCGGGACATCTCTTACTGCTTCTCCCATCATCTCTTTATTGAGGATAACAAGTGCAGTTCCTGCCGGACCCATGTTCTTTTGCGCACCAGCATAAAGCATTCCGTATCGACTAACATCCACAGGCTTACTAAATATGTTAGAAGACATATCCGCTACGAATGGCACCTTAGTATCTGGAAGGCTATGAAATTCCGTTCCAAAGATCGTATTGTTAGAGGTGATATGGATATATTTCAAGTCGTCTGGGATATCGTATCCCTTCGGGATATAATTGAAGTTTTTATCCTTTGAGCTTGCTAACGTCAGCGTTTCCCCAAACTTCTTAGATTCTTTAATCGCCTTAGTTGACCAGGCTCCTGTATCTACGAATCCAACCTTGTCTTTCTCACCAAGGAAATTCATCGCTGCCATGGCAAACTGTGTACTGGCTCCACCTTGTAGAAATAGTACTTCATACCCATCAGGTACATTGAGGAGTTCTTTTGCAAGAGCCTGTGCCTCTTCCATTACTGCAACAAACTCTTTAGACCGATGAGATATTTCTAAAATAGATAATCCTATGCCACCAAAGTCTACCACGGATTCTGCGGCTTCGGCCATTACTTCTTTTGGCAAGATGGCAGGACCTGCACTAAAATTGAATTTTTTCATGATGATAATTGAGGCGCAAAAATAGGCTTAATGTTATAAATGAGTATAGTATGTTATTAGCATATCCTTTGAATTTTTATACCCGCAGCTGACTATCAAGGTGTTCTCGCTGATAGAATTATCGCTGGTCTCCAAGTATAGATGCCATTTCTTCATGTAACTTTGGGTATAAAGAGACAATGAGACAGACAAAACGCTCTGCTTGCTGTCAATTTGACATTTTTTGTAGTATTCCAGCGGTTGGCAATCTATTTGACCTCCATAAAATCCACTAAGAAAGGAAATATGACTTACGACAACTTTACCATAAAGTCTCAGGAATTGATACTAAGAGCCCAGCAATTGTCAGGGCAATTAGATCAACAGTCTGTTGATACCGTTCATTTGCTCAAAGCACTATTCGAAATAGATGAGCAGCTCGCAGAATTTCTATTTGGTAAAATGGGTATCAATACCATTCAGCTTAAAAAAGAACTAAACAAGGCTATAGAAGCATTTCCTAAGGTGGAAGGCACAGATAAGAAGTACCTCACTAATGATGCTAACAAGGCTCTTGCCAAAGCTAAAAAGTTGATGCCTGAGTATGGAGATGAGTTCATATCTATTGAGTTAATCATAGCAGGCATATTAGGAGGCAAGGACAAGGCTGCCAAGATCCTAAAAGATGCCGGGGCTACGGCCGATAACTTGAAGCTGGCCATCACAGAACTCAGGAAAGGCAATCCCGTGAAGGATCAGCACGGAGACAACTCTTATAACTCGCTGAAAAAATATGCTATAAACCTCAATGAGCGAGCGGAAAGCGGAAAACTCGATCCGATTATAGGTCGTGATGAAGAGATCCGTCGCATCCTACATATCCTATCTCGTCGTAAGAAAAACAACCCGATATTAATTGGTGATGCAGGTGTCGGTAAAACCGCAATTGTAGAAGGTATCGCTTGGCGTATCGTTAAGCACGACGTCCCTGAGAACCTCCTGTCTAAACAGATCTATTCTCTTGATATGGCGGCACTTATTGCTGGGGCAAAATTCAAAGGAGAATTTGAAGAGCGACTCAAGGCTGTTATTAAAGAGGTCAACAACTCAAATGGTGAGATCATCTTATTCGTAGACGAGATTCATACCCTGATTGGCACCGGTGGTGGTGGCGGTGCTATGGACGCTGCCAACATATTGAAGCCCGCACTGGCACGTGGGGAACTCAGAACCATAGGTGCTACAACATTCGATGAGTATCAAAAGTACTTTGAAAAGGACAAGGCGCTTGTCAGAAGGTTTCAAACGGTATTCATTGATGAGCCGAGCGTCGAAGACACCATTTCGATTCTTAGAGGCATTCAAGATAAGTACGAGGTCTTTCATAAAATAGACATCCTGGACGAGGCGCTCATAGCTGCTGCAGAATTATCGCATAGATATATCACAGAACGCAAGCTACCTGACAAGGCAATTGACCTAATCGATGAAGCCGCGGCAAAATTGAGGTTGGAGCTTGACTCCGTCCCAGAGGAAATTGATGAGCTACAGCGTAAAGTAAGACAGCTCGAAATAGAGCGTGAAGCTATCAGGAGAGAGAAAAATGAAAAGAAAGAAAAGCGCATAAGTGAGAAAATAGCCAATGCTAAAGAGGTACTCGAATCTCGCACCGCAGCATGGAAGAGTGAAAAAGAAATCGTAGATACGGTTCAGAATATCAAGAAGCAACTTGAGCAATTAGAGCAGGAAGCCGATAAGGCAGAACGAGATAGCGACTTTGAGCATGTCGCCAAGATTAGGTATGGTGACATGAAAGAAAAGGAGGCTATGCTCAAGGTAGCCGAAGAAAAGCTTCATGATCTGCCAGAGGATAGCAGATTCACTAATGAGGAGGTCACTAACAACGACATAGCAGATATCGTGTCTAAGTGGACGGGCATCCCCGTAGCTAAGATGATGCAATCAGAGAAAGACAAGCTCCTCAAGTTGGAAGATCAGATTGCAGAGATGCTCATCGGTCAAACTGAAGCCGTAGTCGCTGTTTCGGATGCGGTGCGCCGCAGTAGAGCAGGTCTCCAAGATGAAAACAAGCCAATAGGCTCATTCATCTTCTTGGGACCAACAGGAGTCGGAAAGACAGAACTCGCCAAGTCTCTTGCACGAGTACTATTCGATGACGAGAATGCGATTACGAGGATCGACATGAGTGAATTTCAAGAGAAACATTCAGTTTCTCGACTCGTTGGAGCGCCTCCAGGATATGTGGGATATGATGAAGGAGGCCAACTCACTGAAGCCGTCCGCAGAAAGCCTTATTCCATCGTATTACTGGACGAGATAGAGAAAGCTCATCCCGATGTGTTCAACATTCTGTTGCAAGTATTGGATGATGGCCGACTCACCGATAACAAAGGCCGGGTTGCAAACTTTAAAAATGCTATAGTCATCATGACCTCAAATATGGGTGCCGAAACCATCCTCGAGAACTTCGAGGATCTGCAAGAGGTCGGTGACAAGCACCGTGCAGACATCATCGAGACGACTAAGGTTGAGGTATTCGAAGTGTTGAAAGAAAGCCTGAGACCGGAGTTTCTGAATCGGATCGATGAGAAGATCATGTTCTTGCCACTGACCAAGGAGGAGATTAAGAAAATTGCCCTGCTACTACTTAAGAAGGTTCGCAAAAATCTCGCTAAAAGTGGCATCGCTATAGAGCTCGATGATAAGGCCATGAACTTAATTGCAGACCTAGGATATGATCCACAGTTTGGTGCCAGACCACTTAAGCGAGTAATCCAAAAAGAGCTCGTCAATGGGCTGTCCAAATTAGTACTCTCTGGAGAGTTGAGCGATGGGGACTTAGTAAAAGTGAGCACAGATAAAATCGGAATAGCATTCTCTATAGAGGAAGGGGTGAATGTTGAGGAGGAGGAATGACTTCGTC
>CAZDHV010000240.1:0-4762 GCA_964505335.1 uncultured Saprospiraceae bacterium
ATACGCCAACGGGCTTAACGTTGAGCGATCCGTTATGGGTGGCCGGAGCAGGTACGCAAGTAAACTTGATTACGCCAATCGGCTTCTTAGGAGCAGGGCAAAGTACAGTTGTGACTATTAGTTATACAGTTGATTCGAACTTCATGGGTACCAGCATTACGAACAATGCGGAGATCGAGAGTCAAGAAGATATCAATGGCCCAAGAGCTGACGATGACAGTACAGCTGGTGATAACGAAGGTGATGCTCCAGATGACAATGACAACGACATAGACGAGACGAATGGCGAGGATGATTATGATCCTGAGACGATCACAATTGACATGGTGGATTTTGCCTTGAGAAAGACAACACCATCTTTTGGAGCGTTTTTACCTGGAGACGTGGTTCCTTTTGATATAACCATATTTAATCAAGGTACGGTTGATGCATCAGAAATTGTAGTATTTGATCATGTTCCAGCAGGATTAGATTTCATAGATGATCCTATTCTAAATAAAGGATGGTCTGAAGTGAGCAGTTCATTGTTGTCTTTTACTCATGATGAAATCTTAGTAAGTGGAGATAGTGTTGTTATCCGAGTATATATGACTCCTAATGGATCAGATTTAACGCTTGAAGGATTAACCAACATAGCTGAAATCGGTACTGTTCAGGATTTATCTGGTACGAATATCAGCTTATTTGATATCGATAGTACCCCAGATGATGAGATCGACAACGATGATGGAGGAGACTTTGGGCAGAACACAGATAATACCGTTGATAATGAAGGTGGTGATGAAGATGACGCTGATCCAGAAGCTATCTGTGCAATGGTGTTAACCTGTCCTGCAGATATTAATGGTGCTAGTTGTTTTGTTGAACCATTTGCTACGCCAGCTGAAGCTGGGTTAGAGATAGGCTGTGATAACATAGACCTTGATTTCAGTTTTGATGATGAGGTAGTTCCTGCCGACTGTATATCTGGAGGAGACTTTTTCTCTGAAAGAACCGTGATTAGGACCTATAGATATACCTCATCTGAGGGGAATTTCGATATTGGATGTCCGCAAGAGATTACGTATGAATTCACTGAGTGTAATCAGGTGGTTGATGCGGGACGCATCGAGATAATAGATAGTCCGCTGCTATTAGTACCGACTGGATGTCAAGCACCACCGATAACGGAATTGTCTAATGCCATGGTATCAGGTTGTAATGACCAAGTTGAGTATATGTGGTTAGTATCTACGGAAGAACGATCCAATGGTTCACCATTCATACCGAATCCACTAAATGTTGGACCTGAGGGCTCGGGCTCTGTATGGGAGATCATTGATGGAGCAGATGATGTAAATTATCAACCTGGTATTATTTCGCAGAATACCTATTATGTGAGATGTACTCGAAGTATTAGTTGTTGCGAGTTTGTGGAGACTAATCTTGTGGGATATCGTATTGATGAGACCGCAGAGTGCCCAGAAGTTGACTTGCTTACACCTGAGACGGGATCTTCAGATTGTGAGGAAGATATAATCCTCAATGCAATAGATGATAATATGATCAATGGAGAAACATTGGAGTTCCGCACTAATCAAACTATAGAGGCTTCTAACAAGTTAGGCAACAATGCGCATATTATTTATAATGCTAGGAAGGGAACTACTTTAAATCAAGGATTTGAAGTGCAATCCAACGCACAGCTTGATGTAAAAACTGACGGGTGTAATGACTAGGGGTTTAAGCATTATTCGTGCGTAACATATAGATATGATTTGTCTGTTCTAACGAACTATGAGAACAGGTTTTAAACAGATAGTAGAGGTCTGCTGACATTGAGTTGGTAGACCTCTTTTTATTTCAGGAAATAGTTAAACTGTTCTTAGTAGTTAAGGGGTTTTTGGGAATAAAAGTGTCTTAACAATAGATGGTACGATATTGGATACAGACCATATTAGGACCAAGAATACTGTTGCAATCAATAAACGATCAAAATCAAGACAATTAGTCAAGGCATGTAAATCCCAATACTAGAGAATACTTGTTCGAGAATTTCGAAAGACTCATAACTGGTATTATGAAAATTGAACCCAATACGCAGAGAACCATCAGCTCCAATGCCCTTTGGAGAGCTGTTTTCCTATTTCTATTATTAATATTTTGTCAAAGTAATTTAAGTGCTCAGTGGGTATGTGATTGTGAAGAGAGAGTACCTATCACCATAGATGGTAATACTGAAGAACTCACCAATTATCAAGTCAAATTAGACATTCCTGCCTTTGCAGCGATAAATTCGTCATTCTCCAATATTCTTTTTACAACTGATGATAAAACAACTCAGATAGATCATTGGACACAGACATTCAATGCAATGACCGGAACAGTTTGGGTAGAGATACCTACAATTCCAGTTGGCGGCACAACGATTTATATGTACTTCGGCAATTGTGGCTCAGAAGGTGATCCAGATGATGTGTTTGACTACTTTAATGACTTCGATGATTTAACTGGAGTTCAGGATGCTGGTATAGGAGGGTACGTTAGTAATACTATTGGTGGAGAAACGGTCATACAGAAAGTTGTAAACTGTGATCCAAATGGAGCATTTGTCGACCTTGGATTTAATTTTGATGATTATGTACTGGTCACACGTGAAACAAGAGAAAGCGACGATATAACGGGCTGCGCACAAAACAGATACGGTGTAGAGAATAGCGACTTTGACGGATATGGTATAAGAAGAAATGGAGAGAGTGGAGCAGATTTTGGATTTGAAAGAAGAAATAATGCAGTAGGTGGTGGTGCCACGCTTGCTAGTGTAAGCCCTTTAATACCACAAGACGATTTTGTGATTACTGAACTCAGTCGATGTACTGCAGAAGATCAAAACTTCGCTGAGCTTTTTGATTCAGATGGCACCTCTCTACAATCTATTTCAGGGGCAATTGCTGGAAATAATTTTTCCAATTTCGATAGGATAGCAATCCGAGGAGGAAGAAATTATAGTATAGACTATATGGGCTTAGCCAAGTTTAGCTGTGACCCTCCAACGCCTTCTTTCGGAACACCTGAAATGGATCCTCCAGAAGCTATATGTATGGATATTACTGTGGCCTTAGATGCTACGGGAGCTATTACAATACTAGATGACGCTACGGATGATGGATCATCTGACAACTGCGATATGGATTTAGAATTTAGTCTATCACAGACTATGTTTGACTGTAGTGATCTAGGTGACAATATCGTAACAATGACTGTAACAGATGATGATGGTAATACAGATGAGTGTATGGCCACAATAACTATAGTTGATAACATTGCACCTACTATAGACTGTTCTGCGGATGTGTCTGTCAGTACTGATCCAGGCACATGCGCTGCATTAGTTGAGCTGTCAGTACCTGCCTCGAATGATAATTGTTCTCAGACAATCATTACTAATAATGCGCCAGCATCATTTCCTGTCGGGACGACCACTGTAACATGGACTATCACGGATGAATCAGGAAATCAGAATACCTGCATGCAAGATGTAACAGTTGTAGATAATATACCGCCAGTAATTATGTGCCCAGCCTCGATGTCTGTTCAGGCGGGCCCTATGTGTACAACTACTGGTGTGGACCTCAGTGCCGTAACTGTTAATGATAATTGCGGAATTATGAGCACCACCAACGATGCTCCAGTTACTTTTCCGATGGGCGTCACCGTTGTTACATGGACAGCGACTGATATTTTTGGGAATGTATCAACTTGTGAACAAACAATCACTGTTACGGACGACGATCCACCATCGATCACTTGTGCAGCTGATATAACCGTCAATGCAGATGTTGATTGTCAAGCACAGACTGTCACACTTACAGATCCAGCTTCAATGGATAACTGTAGCATTTCTTCATTGACTAATGATGCACCTGCCATATTTCCTATTGGTGCGACTATAGTAACATGGACAGTCTCAGATCCTGAGGATAATACGGCGACTTGTACTCAGACGGTAACAGTTGTTGATATAACTGATCCAACTATTGAATGTCCTGCCACAATAATGGTTAATGTTGATGTAGGATTATGCTCCGCATCAGGTGTGGATTTAGGAACCCCTACAACAGACGATAACTGTTCTGCAGTATCCTTGACTAATGATGCTCCTGCAACGTTTCCACTTGGCACGACAATCGTTACATGGACTGGAATTGATGCTTCAGGGAATATGGCGACATGTCAGCAGGATGTAGTGGTTATAGATAATGAAGATCCAGAAATAACATGTCCGAGTACGATTACGATTGATGCAGATGCAGGAGAATGTTTTTCTTCGGCTGTAATGCTAGGGACACCCTCGGTATCTGACAATTGTCCCGGAGTTTCTTTTACTAATAATGCCCCAGCTACCTTTGCAGTTGGAACTACTGTAGTAACATGGACCGCTACAGATATGTCTGGCAATATGATTACATGCAGCCAGAATGTCATAGTAGAGGATAATGAGCTACCAACTATAACCTGTCCACCAAGCCAAATTATACCGACGGATTTTGGACAATGTACCGTTTCATCTTTTGATTTAGGCACTGCCTTGACAGATGATAATTGCGGAGTTGCTTCCATCATGAATAATGCTCCGGAGGTTTTAGATGTAGGAATGACTACTATCACGTGGACCGTAACTGATGATTCAGGAAATACAGCAACATGCGATCAGATCATTTTGGTGGAGGACAGTATGGCGCCTTTAGCGCCTGAGGCTCCAGATGGTGTGACGGTTGAATGT
>CAZDHV010000241.1:0-4732 GCA_964505335.1 uncultured Saprospiraceae bacterium
CTCCGAAGGTCTCATGATACTCATGAACTTTCTCCCTGAACAGGTATCCCCTCTCGACATGGAAATTGTCTCCAAGCTCACTCACATAATGATCTACGATTTCGGCCCTAACATCACTGAAGTTTCCTTTGTTATTGGACCTCTCAAGTGTCGTGTTCAGCAGGTTGTCAATGAAGTTGATCTTCTCCTCGTCAGTGGGTCGTTCACTGATATTATTATAGCTATAGTGTAGGCTATAATCTTGAGGTTTCCATTTTCCTGTCTTACTCCACATACTTAGGCGATTTTAGGCTTAAGGATGAGGTTAATACTGGCGATGAAGTCCTGCATGGCAGCCAGCTGGTGATTGACTTCTGTCTTACCCGTCTCAGTCAGGCGATAATACTTACGCATGCGATTGCCGATGCTGCGTATCTCAGTGGTAAGAATGCCCTTTCCCTCGAGTCTATGGAGTGCAGGATATAGCGCACCCTCTGTGAGCTTCATCTCGCCGGCCGTGAGCTCTTTGACCAGCTGAGTGATCTGATAACCATACATCTCGTCATGCTCATCGAGGAGCTTTAGGATTATGGTGTCGAGACTACCTCGTAATAACTTAGGATCAATCATGATTCTAATATACCTAAATTTCTTAGGTATATTAGATTCTTAGGTATCGGATTCTTGATTAATCCTCGGATATCGACTCAGACAGCAGTCGACTCTACCTCGGTATATGCTTAGACATGAACTTTTCGCGAGCATCTTGCCATTTATTCCAATACTCATCACGGTTCTTATTAGATTTTTCATTGATATTGTTGAATACATTCAGCTGCTTGTTATAAGCATTGACGAGATCGTTGTATTCATTAATCATTTCATTAGTTCTCTTCTTAGGCTTGACCGATTCAATTTTCTCTGTCTTCAACTGAAATTCGTCGGACAATAGAAAAAACGACACCGCTTTTGGCAGCTCTTTATTTACTTGTTGATCATAGAAGTCAACGAGCTTTTTAGCCGCATACTTGAGTTTAGTATCACCCTTGAATCCTCCGATCTCATTCAACTTAGCTGATTCTTCTTCAACAAAACTTTTCATCGAATTCATATGCTGTTGCATACCATTGATATCATTGCGATTCATCGCTTCAATTACATATCCTTCTTCAAAGTTGAGTCTTGCCAAAATTAGGTTTAATGAATTTCCATATTCTATAACCTCCCCAGCGGCTTCAACTTTTTTGCCTATTGAACTCTGCTCCATGTTCAAAGTAATATCATGTGCTTCTGCAAACATCTGCGTTGCATCTGTAAGTTTACTGCTCGCATCTTCTAGCTTCTCATTCGCGGCTTTGTCTGCCATCATATAGGCTTCGAGATCGTCATAAGACTGATCCTTTATTGCCTCCATATCAACGAGGTTTTCAAAATCCTCGGCAATAACACTGCTGTATATAGTTAAAAACTCATTGGCCATATCAATAAGGGAGCTGTCATCCTGATAGTCAGTAAAACCTGCCATTACTTGTTTTATTCTCTTGATTTCTGAAATCAGCTCTTGTCTCTTTTTCTCTATGCGCTTCTCACTTTTGCTCTTCGCACCTACCCTCATATACTGAAACACCTCCTTTTCTAAAGGATTTATCTCATTCGTGATTGAACTAAGGTATTTACCAGGGTTAGAGGTATCCTGAGCTATTGTAGAAGTTAGGATAAAGCCTGAAATCAATAATGTAATAATGATCTTCATTGGTTAATATTTTAAAGTTTGATAATGTCATTTATAATGTTCCAACACTCTTGGATGTAAGGGTCTTGGCTAATGCTTTCAGACTGTTCATTGAGATAGTCCATTCTGAATTCAGATATTTCATAATCATCAAGATGACTTGGTATTCTTGCCTCGAATATCCGTTCATCATCAGATTCTGTAGGGGAGCCGAGCTTTTCAAATCGGTCATTCCGTTTTTTGATTCCATCCCAAGTGATGTCAATTGCCTGAGATAAGTCAAACTCAAGTAACTTATTTAATTCCCTGAAGTACTTTTGATTCTCAATCCTGAGCATAGACCTGGATTTGAGTTGATCTATGGGTAATTTCTCATAAGGTTTATAATAAGTCTTCTTATCAGTCTTACTTGATTGAAGCGCAGCAGTCTCGTAGCGCTCGCCAATCTCAAACAGATTATAAAAGTCTGGAAGCGTAATATCCGGGATCACTCCAGTATTCTGTACACTGCTTTGGTTCGGTCGGTAGAATTTTCCTATTGTCATGTTGATGAGATCTAAAGACTCCTCTTCATAACCACTTTCTATGGCCCCATTCAATGGAATAAAAGTCTGTATCGTCCCTTTTCCATATGTGGTGTCCCCTACTATTACTGCTCTGTTATAGTCTTGCATAGCACTGCTGAACATCTCCGAAGCACTTGCTGAAGCAGCATTGACTAATACCACAAGAGGGCCATCATAGAGTACGCCACGATCTGGGTCTTTAAGCAACTCGGCGTCGCTATCTCTATACTCAGATACACTTACACTGCCATAATTGATGAACATGCCTGCCAACCTCAATGCCTCCAGCAAATGACCGCCTCCATTAAATCTGAGGTCAACAATTAAACCATCAATCTGATCTTTGTGGGTCATCTTCAACAGTAGTTTAGCGAGATCATTGGCGGTGCCGTTTTGGACGAACTGCGTTTGATCTGACTCCTGATAAAAACTCGGTATCGATACATAGGCTATGTTTTGATCTTCATCCGAAAGGACCATCGGCAAAATCTCTTGGGAAAAATCTTTTCCAGCATAGTTCTTTTCTAAAGTGTATTCACCTTGGTCGCCATTGCTATGGGTGACATGAAAGGTTGATGTGTTTCCACTTAGATCCTCTAGCCAACTCATTATTTCACCAGACCTCAGACAAGTTAGGTCGATCATCTCCGCACCTTCTGCCTCTATTTTGGTAATGATATCCCCTTCAACTATTTTTTCTGTAGCCCACGCTGATCCTCCAGGTAATACCCTGCTTACCATGATTTCTTCATCATCGTTTTGATCTATATGTAGGCCATAGCTTATACTTTCTTGGCTTAAGCCACTTATGAACTGCATACTCTCTTCTTGATCCATGTATGATGTATGAGGATCATAAGCTAAGCCCACGGCTCTTAAGAAAGCCGATTCTACCTCAGCGCCTAACTCCTCCTTACTCCGTACTGCTGAACTAAATCTACACTCTTGTTTAGATCTCAACAATGCGAATTGCTCTTCAAGCTGATCTTGACCAATATCGGCCATAGACTGAGCTTCTTCATGGCCATTTACCAACTTGTCAATAAGCCTATATTTCATGTACTTTCTATAGTAGTTCTTAAGATCATCATTGTTCTTTGGTCGGTCGGTCTTCAGATTAATTTCCTCATTAACATTTAGATCAAGCCCGTTCAAATCCATGTCTTGATTGAAAGCTGCCAGTTGCTCATACTGAGCTATATAGCTATCCTTGATTGTTTGGATCAACGAACAATCCTGATCAGATATATAGCTGTTGATCGAATGTTGCATCTCTGACCAATTGGATAATTGCTCTTCGGTGAATGTGTTTTTATTCGGGTCGAGTAGATCGATCCAGATTTTAAAGACATCTGATGACCATTCTCGATCTCTCTGACGGGGTGAGTAGTGATAGTCTTCTATGGTGCTAATAATTCGCTCGGCCTTCAGACAAGGAGTAGATAATTCCTCCTGAGCAAATAGGATGCTTGGTATAAAAATCAAAAAACACAGCCAAACATACTGTGATGTATTCATTGGTTTCGGGGCAGTCATTGCGGTCTCAATTTTACAAATCAAGTTGGTTTTGTCAAATAAAAGACATTGTGTAAGAATGCACCCCCTATTAAAAAGGCCAAATATCCACGCTGCAATACTCCACAAAGTCTCAAATCACAGCAATGGGATTCGTAAAAACATGGAGCAGCACTGTATACCAATAGACTCTTTTTAACCGCACATCAGTCAAAATTAAATTGATCAATTACTGAATCCTCATAATTGATAAAATCAGTACATTCTGTGTTGATTCTAACACTTAGTCTCATCTCCCTATATGAATTATTTGAACTCAGCTAACTTTACTATATGTACTTAGATAAAGTTCTTTTACTATTCTTGATTATTATCGCTTCCTGTCAACAACCAGAAGAGAACACCCTATTTAGACAAATTTCAAGCGCGAAGAGTGGTATTGATTTTTCGAATGATCTAACTGAAAGCTATGGTTATAACATGCTCTTGTTTTCCAATTACTATACAGGCGGTGGAGTCGGGATTATTGATATAAATAACGACAACCTACCTGATGTTATCATGGGTGGCAATCAAGTGAGCAGTCGCTTATATCTGAACAAGGGTGATTTAAAATTTGAGGATATAACTGAGCAAGCCGGCTTAACGACTGATAGATGGATTACGGGTATATCGGTTGTTGATATAAACTCCGATGGATACGAGGACATATATCTATCAGTATCTGGGCTTAAAAATATTAGTAGCACACAGAATCAACTCTTTATAAATAATGGAGATAATACTTTTACAGATAGAGCTGATGCTTATGGATTAGGTGAGCAGGAGCAAACTACTCACACGAGTTTTTTCGATTATGATCAGGACGGAGATTTAGATGCATTTATGGCCATCAACCCTTCCGATTTCAGTCTTTTTTACATGGGTCGAATCAAAAAGC
>CAZDHV010000242.1:0-4666 GCA_964505335.1 uncultured Saprospiraceae bacterium
AGATTGCTAAGAATATAGAAATGAATGATTCCATAATTTTATGATTTCTTATACGACTCCTGCATAGTTTATCCCCGTCAGTCGATGCATATCGTAATCGATCGTGCTGAGGTCATCGTGGTTAAACTTGTTAATGTTATCATATCCACATGATCTTGCGATTACTTTGACGAGATCGTTACTTGCGGTGAAGAAGTTATTTAGTTGCTGGGCAGAAGCTTCTATGATGAGCCTTTGCCTGAGGTCTTCTTTTTGAGTGGCAATTCCGACGGGACAATTGTTAGAGCTACAGGCGCGCATCCCAAGGCATCCAATCGCTTGCAATGCCGAGTTAGAGACTGCAATGGCATCGGCACCAAGCATCATAGCTTTGGCGAAGTCTTCTGCTACTCGCAGACCTCCAGTAATGACTAATGTAATGTCCTTAGCTCCGACCTTATCCATATGCCTACGAGCTCTGGCCAGAGCAGGGATCGTAGGTACATTAATATTATTTCTTAAGATGGTAGGTGCAGAACCTGTTCCACCACCTCGACCATCCAGTATAATGTAGTCGACACCTACTTGCAATGCGAAATCTATGTCCGCCTCAATATGACTGGCCGCTATCTTGAATCCTACCGGTATGCCACCAGTCCGTTCTCTAACCTCTGCTGCCACCTTACTAAAGTCTTCTGCAGTAAACAAGTCTGGAAATGCTGCTGGAGAAATGGCCGTCTCGCCAACGTTTAAACCGCGTACTCGGGCTATTTCTTCCGTGACTTTATGACCTGGCAAGTGCCCACCAGTACCGGTTTTTGCTCCTTGTCCACCTTTAAAATGAAAAGCCTGAGCTTTGACAACCTTGTCCCATGAGAAGCCAAATTTGCCTGAGGCAAGCTCATAGAAATATCTGGAGTTGTTCTCTTGCTCTTCAGGCAGCATGCCACCCTCACCACTACAGATCCCCGTACCTGCAGAATTCGCTCCCATCGACAAGGCTATTTTCGCTTCCCTGGATAAAGATCCGAAACTCATGTCTGAAACGAACATGGGTATGTCAAGCTCGAGAGGTTTATTCGCTCTAGGGCCTATCGTAACCTTCGTGCTGACGGCCTCATGGTCCAATAATGGTCTCCTGGCTAGCTGAGCAGGTAAGAATTGTATTTCTTCCCATCTGGGCAATGTGTTTCGGTCCACCCCCATTGATGCAGAGGGGCCATGATGACCATAGTTCTTCAATCCATTCTGAGCAAGTTCCTTGATATATGCGGTATACGGCTCGGTGTTCTCTGGATGTGTATCAGCATACTGGCCGAGATAAGCATCTCTATCAAATGGCTGAGGATGGTCCTCTATATATTGATTGATCTCATCAAGGTCCACCCATACCCAACCTTCTTTAATGACTGCGTAAAACTTGTAGAGCACCTCAGAGTTATTGTATTCACTAACTCCAGTATCATAGCGATAGTCCCAATCATGTAGCCCACAGATCAAGTTGTCCCCTTGGATGTGTCCATCTGATAATAAGGCTCCTCGATGCAGACATCGTCCATATAAAACTGATATCTCATCACCATATCGTATTAAAACTAAATCCAGACCGTTTACTTGTTGATGTGTCGGGGTTTTCTCTTTGAGCTCGTTGAAACTACAGAGTTTGGTTTCTTTCATTTAGGTAAGTTGTTTTGATTGTATCTGTTATCAATATAGACAGATCATTTCCTACAGAGGATATTAAATTAGTCATTTTTACTGATCTCTTGTTTTGATCAGCTTATTAGTACTATAGCAAGGAGGAGAATCAAGCTATGGAGCAGAAAATCGGATCTAAATGAGTCTATGGTTCCTATCTTTGATCTACACCATTTCAATTTTTAATAAAGTCCTCAATGAAGTTTAATCTCAACAACAAGCGATTTAGAGGAGTATCTAACAATTCTAATGGCGAGGTAAGCAGTTCTACACTATTCACGTACCAACAAGAGGATGATGTGATATGGGGGAGTTATAGCGGAGGAGCGATATTGAGAGGTACACTGATCGGTAAGGTAGTAAATCACGATACCATAGAGTTCTACTATACACATATCAATGAGGAGCATCAATTACTGAGTGGATTCTGTTCGTCGAAAATTGAATTATTAGAATCTGGCAAACTGCGATTGCACGAAGCGTGGCGCTGGACAGGTGGTAAGGAGGGGATAGGCAAGTCAATAATCGAGGAGCTGTAATTGAATGAGAATTTAAAATAGCGTTCTGAAGCTTAACAGGCTCTTCGTTAGAATTAAAACCATTATGTGAATTCATACTTTTGCAGGGTCAATTCTCTCAGGCTAATCAATACATTCGCCGATAAATACATATAATCTCTTGCAGACAGCGACTACCACGTACTTTACCGAATTCTCACAAGACATCAGCCATGTTGAACTGCCAGAGACATTCACCTTTCCATTCTACTATGAACCTCATGAACTATGTCGTATAGCTGCTGAAGAGCTCCAAGAGCATCGATTGATCAATCATCAATATAATCACAATTTCGGGCTTGACGACTCAGAGTCAGGTCTGATAATCGGTAAAATGTTCGGAGTGCTCATAGTGCAATCGGCAGAAGGCAAGGTCGGTTATCTCAGCGCTTTCTCGGGGAAGTTGGCAGACTCAAATCATCATGAAGGATTCGTCCCACCGATCTACGATATGCTCATCGACGGCAGTCACTTCAAACAAGAGGAAATAATCATCAATGACTATACCATCCAGATCGACAAATTAGAAGGAAATGAACATTACCGCAATCTGAAGTCATCGCTGGAAGAAGCCAAAAGGAAGGCGAAAGAAACCATCGCCCAGACTAAGGTCAACATTAAGACGGCTAAGGTCGAGCGAAGAAAGCAAAGAGAAACGATGAAACCTAAACTCGATCAGGATGCATATGACACTCTGCTCGAGCAACTAAAGAAGCAAAGTATACAGAGTAGTTATTATCTCAAGGACGAGATCAAATATTGGGACGAGCGAATAAAGAAAGTAGAGCAAGATATCAAGTCCTTGCAAGAGCCAATCTTAAGACTTAAAAATGAAAGAAAGGCAAAATCCAATGCACTCCAGCAATACCTTTTTCGACAATATAGATTTCTCAATGCGCTCGGTGGTGAAGAAGATCTGTTAGATATTTTCTCTGAGCGTTTGGGCGTTCCACCGCCCGCAGGCTCTGGTGAGTGTGCTGCCCCTAAGTTGCTACATTTCGCTTACAAACATGAACTTAGGCCCATTGCAATGGCTGAGTTTTGGTGGGGGCAATCCCCTAAGTCACAAGTGAGAAAACACAAGCAGTTCTACCCTGCCTGCCGAAGCAAGTGTGAGCCGATACTCGGCCATATGCTACAAGGACTTGAGGTAGATCCAAATCCTATCCAAGATACCACTCAAAAAGCTGGCGATATTACGATTCTATATGAGGATGATCATATAGTTGTAATCAACAAGCCACCAGAACTGCTTTCTGTGCCCGGCAAAATCATCACTGACTCAGTTTGGTCAAGGATGCGCCATCGATATCCTGATGCCACTGGGCCTCTGATCGTACATCGATTGGATATGTCGACTTCTGGTCTGATGGTCATCGCTCTGACCAAAGAGGCGCATAAGTATCTACAACATCAGTTTATCAGGCGTACTGCCGAGAAAAGGTATGTCGCCATACTCGATGGTACCTTAACCGATAATTCGGGTTATATCTCACTGCCCTTACGGGTTGATCTCGATAACCGTCCACAACAATTAGTCTGCTACGAACATGGCAAGAACGCCACCACATACTGGGAGCTGAGGAAAACAGATGGAAAACAATCTTGGGTCGATTTCTATCCAAAGACTGGTCGTACTCATCAATTGCGTGTTCACGCTGCACACAGCGACGGCCTAAACGCACCTATTATAGGAGATGATCTATATGGCCACAGAGCAGATCGACTCTATCTACATGCCGCAGAACTGACTGTACGACATCCCTTGACTAAGGAACTGGATACTTATAAGTGTCCTCCTGACTGGGACTCAAGTGGTCTCGATGAAGGATGATCACAGTTATTCTTCAAACAACTAAGGCCTAGCCTTTTTCTCCATCTACACTGATCTGGAGAATATCTCTCTCGAATAGATATAAACCGCCCTTGTCATCGCCAATAAGCTCAAGCTTATCATTAATCGTGCGTGCTAAGGACTCTTCTTCAATTTGCTCAGCTACATACCATTGAAGGAAGTTATGCGTCGCATAGTCCTTCTCTGATAGTGCTATATCTACACAGTTGTTAATGCTCTGAGATACATACTCTTCGTGCTTAAGTAGGTCCTTAAATGCATGATTGAGAGACGGAAAGGTCAACTGGGGCTGCTCCAATGCAGGAATCTGTGCAAACCCGCCTCGATCATTAATGAAGTGTACAAGCTTAAGCATATGCATCCGTTCTTCATCACTATGTCGATAGAAAAACCCTGTAATATTATCCAGTCCTGGCTGGATCTCAGACCATGATGCCATGGCGAGATATACCTGTGAGGATTGTGCTTCTATCTTAACTTGCTCATTCAGAGCTTGTTGCATTTTTTTGCTTAGCATAGCTGTTCTATTAGTGTGACTGTAGGTTAAAACTTCAATGAAAGTAATTACTCAGGCTTT
>CAZDHV010000243.1:0-4637 GCA_964505335.1 uncultured Saprospiraceae bacterium
CATTGACCACATCACCATAGGTGAAGACCTCTTGGATGTTATAGCTGACAATCACGAGTGCCGTAATCGTGCAGATGACTACCGTGTCTATAAGTGGTTCTAAGAGTGCCACCAATCCTTCTGATGCAGCATGCTTGGTGCGCACAGCGGCATGGGCTATGGCAGCAGACCCAGCGCCAGCTTCATTAGAGAATGCTGCTCGTCGGAAGCCTTGGATGATGACTGCACTGATCCCACCTGTTATGCTTGCCTTTGGCGTGAACGCTTCTCTTAGGATCAGGGCTATGGCGTCATCAACGATGCTATGATTCATGGCTAAGACGATTAGGGCTGATATGACATAGAGTGCCGCCATGAATGGGACCACTTTTTCGGTAACCCTGGCAATTCGCTTGATGCCCCCGATGATGACGATACCGACCAGAACGGCAATGATGGTTCCGATCACGGTGCCCATCATGTCTCCCTCGATATTGAAGCGAGTGATCAGTTGTGCTGTCGCCTGATTGGATTGGAAGGCATTGCCACCACCAAAGGAGGCGCCTATGCATAGGACCGCATAGATGATGCTCAGGACATGACCGAATCTGCGGGTGATGGGGCCTGATAGTCCATTTTTCAAGTAGTACATCGGCCCTCCATAGACATCGCCACGGTCTATCTCCCGATACCGTACAGCAAGGGTGCATTCTACAAATTTAGATGTCATCCCTAATAGCCCAGCGATGATCATCCAGAAGGTAGCTCCCGGTCCTCCGATGGATATGGCTACTGCCACCATGGATATGTTCCCAAGGCCTACTGTACCGGAGATCGCAGTTGCCAAGGCTTGGAAGTGATTCACCGAGCCTGAGGCGCTGTCATCGTCGTCGCCAAAGGATGGATTGTCTAACTGTTCTTGATCTGCTGGGTCATCATACTTGCCCCGTACGACCTGTATGGCCATACCGAGCTTTCTGATGTTTATAAATTTGAAATACAGTGTGAAGTACGTGGCACCACCGATCAAAAGGATCAGAACAATTGGGATGTCTACGGGGCCAATAGGGATACTTATGAATATCAGGTCCTCCCACAAGGTAGCGATGGGCATGAAGGCGTCATTGATTCGTTCGTCTAAGCCTGAAGGGACTTCTGATTGGCCGATAAGGCCTGTCCATGAGGCGCACAATAATAAGAGTGTAGTGATGGTATAACGCAAGAGGAAGCGATGGCTCATAGCAATGCTAATTTTGTGAGCCGTAAAACTGCATCACCAGTAAACTTAGCAACGGAATTGTCGGAATCATCTTCCATTTGTCAGTAATGTCTCTACTGACAAGCGTCTATTTTGTGGTTATACCCCGGGGATCTCTACATTTTCTGGAGGAAGGCTTAGTCTGACTCGTCGCTCCTTGTCGTCGGATCGTTCTAACAGAAATTTCTTGAGTGGGGTCTCATGTTGGTCTTTGGTCCAGGTAGATTTGCCAAAGTATCCATCAAGTATGGCATGTAGCATCCGCTTGATTTCATTGTAGTCCTTGATGTCAAACTGTTGAGTGGTGTTCGGCAGATTCTTTGGCTTAATCTCGAGCCACCCACCCTCAGTAGTCTTCCGACGCTGGGCGAATTTTAGAAGCAAGGTATAATGTGTATGACTGATCTGAATCTCTTTATCCTGTTGATATAAGCCCTTGAGAAGTACAGAATGTGAGAATTGTCCTGAAGCGTGTTTTTCTGAGCTGAGCGTCAGACGAACTTGGTCTGGGAGCACATTGATTCGTTCGGATAAATCCTTAACCCAACTCAATGCTAAGGCAAAGAATATCATGATCAGATTAGTCTTGAATATCGCCGAAAAGAGAAACTCATTCAACTGACTATTGGTCAACTTATACAGCTGCGCTACGAAGGTGATCCCGATACATATCGCACTGAGGTAGGCTAAGAAGCTCAGATTCCGCTTCCTAAACGAAACCCACATCACCCATCCCAAGATCACCAATGTGAGGATAGAGTAGTATACGTCGAATTCGCTGATAAACGCCCCGGCCTCATTGAGCAGTAGCTTGCTCAGCGTAGGCAGTAGGCAAAAGATAAGTGGTAGGCCGATGAGTGCCAGCCAATACTTGGACTTGATCGGAGTTTCTAGAGCTTTGGGCAGATGCCTGAAGTAGGGTAGCGCCATCAGGATAAAAAAGCTATTCAACAGCGATAGGATGCTTTTAATCCCCTCTAAGGTGATGCGATTGGATAGGTACTCTTGGGCATACAGGACCTCTACTCCTCCAGAGATACTCCAACATAGTATCGATAGCGCCAACCACACCTGACCGGTGTCTTCTTGCTTACGACCTAAGTGATACCATATGGAGAGTAAACCAAGAAAAGCGAATAGACATACCGACAGTTGCCAGTACCCATAGAAGGCTTGAAATTGGTTGTCCATATATATACTCTATCGGTTAAGTTAGAGCCTGAATGTAACAGTTTTAGAAACAAGAAGACTGCAGAGATTAGCAAAAGCAGAGGAGCTTAAGATTGGATATTGTTATGCTCATCTGTCGGCAATAGTATCTTCTGTACATCCTAAAAACCTTAATACAGATAGTAAGAAGCATTTACAGCTGGGGCAGCGCTTAAAATATGGAGTGTTTGGTTTCTGTGGTAAACAGTTCCAAAAATTTCATGCCTTTATAGGAGTTGCCTTTATCATTTAATTTGGGGCTCCAGACTGCGATACAGTAGTTCCCTGGGTAGATGGCCACAATTCCCCCTCCTACACCGCTTTTACCAGGTAAGCCCACTCTAAATGAAAAGTCCCCAGATTCATCATAAAACCCACAAGTCTGCATGAGGGCGTTGATTCTTTTGGCTTGCGCTTGGCTGAGCAACTGTGCTCCATCAGCTCCACAGCAATTGCTGTTAGCCAAGAAAATAAAGGTCTTCGTTAATTCTTGGCAGCTCATGAGAATAGAGCACATATAGAAGTAGAAGTCCAATACTTGGCTTGGTTCATTCTCGATATTATCAAAAGACTTTATAAAATTGCAAAGGGCCTTATTTCTATATCCGAACTCCTCTTCAGATTTTGCGGTGAATGGGCAGTAGTCGATCTCTACATTGGAGCCAATCTTTCTGACATAATCTAAGAAGTCATTTTTGGGATCTTTGAGATTGCTGATCAGCATGTCGCATATGACTATGGCACCTGAATTGATAAATGGGTTTCGTGGTATCCCATTCTCATGTTCCAATTGCACCAGAGAATTAAAGGCATCCCCCGAAGGCTCAACACCCACTCTATCCCATATAGAATCTCCTAACAGGTTATAAGCTAAGCTCAGAGAAAGAACCTTTGATATACTTTGAATGGAAAACCTCTTTTGCCAGTCTCCGAGACCATATTCTTCTTGTGCCGTCGATAGAAAAGCAACGCCAAATTGGTCAGGATTTACTTTGGCAAGATCGGGGATATAAGTGGCAACATTGCCTTTGTTTTCCATGCGGTCAACAGTGTGGTACACATCATGGAATACTTGTTGGTAGTTCATCGAGTTTTTATTTGTTTCTATAAATCTACTCTATACAGATTCTATCTGTCGTATTCTGGGATTCAGATAGTATCTGGCTTATGTCCTATTTGGCTAAATTACGTTATTCATTGAATACGCAGACTGGGGAAGTGGTGGCAGCGAGTATAAATACGCAAGGTGCCTGACATTAAAGAAACTCTATCACAGGGGAGGTCGTTTCATAGCGCTCACCGGTAGACAAGCTCACTTCAATCCTCACTTGGAATTCATTATTGAGTGTAGGTCTATTTAAAAGCCTCATGAAGAAGTTCTCACTTGGTACGTTATCAGTAGAACTAATCAGAAATTCTTCGAGAGGCAGGATTCCACTTGTCGCCAAAGGAAATGTTGTAGTATCAAGCTCCAGTAAGTCGTTGATTGAGTCACCAGATCGATGATCATTATCAAAATCATTGATAGTTATCACTTGTAATGAGACAATGGACTCTTCTTTCGATCCTTCCAAACCTGGTCCAATATATGAACACGCATACGCTGAGTTCATCAAGGAAAAACTGTGTCGACGGTTAGGGTTATGATGAGTCGCTACATAGTCTACTAAGAAACGTAGGTTTATAAATCCATACTCTTCAAATGCAATTTGATCAGTTTCAACTAGGCCGAAGTTTTGATTAAAATGTGCTGTTTCAGTGCCCTGTATATCGAAGAAAGGAGAAGTGTCGATTCCAATTGAACCGTCGCAACAAGGGCAGTCTGATTCCGAGCAATTTTGAAATGTAATTCCTAAGAATAGGATCGAAGTCAATAGCAGCGTTCTTGAATTCATAGGTGAAAAAGCATAGCGTTTTTTAATTACACATCGATCTCCTCAAACCACTCTACTATAACGCCTGAAATCTCTGATATGTTAATTAAGACTTGGACAAATATTTACCTGGGGTATAAACTAAAATAGCCATAGATAATCACTTACCTATAGCTATTACATTATTTGTCTTTCTTAGATTTGGACTTAGTCAGTCAACATTACCTGTTGCGTAAATGCTTGACGACCTACAATCAGATTGATCACATAAAGTCCCGGTAGATTGTCTTGTAAGTCGATTTCAAAAAGTTGTAGTC
>CAZDHV010000244.1:0-4570 GCA_964505335.1 uncultured Saprospiraceae bacterium
TAGGTTTCTTAGGAGTAGTAGTATACACTCTGGTACAAACTCCCCTCTTCTGTGGACAAGAATCTAAAGCTCTCGACTTACTTGGAGTAACGATCTTTTTTCGACCCTTTTTTACAAGTTGATTAATAGTTGGCATATAATAATTTATAAGGCTTTTTCAAAAGCGACTGCAAAGGTATGATTATTTTCTTTTTATTCAACGGGGTAATTTAATTTTATCGCTATACAAAATTAGATTTATGAGCCTCGACAGCATAAGCATCCGAACTGCTACAATTGAAGACATCCCAAGTATCTTTTCTCTCGTCAAAGAACTCGCCATTTACGAGAAAGCCGAAAATGAGGTTTATGTGGACGTGGCCTACTATAAAGATGCCTTTACTAATGGGATATTTGACTCCATTGTAGCGACAATCAATGGAGACATCATCGGTATCTGTATATACTATACGACCTTCTCCACTTGGAAGGGGAAGACGCTGTATCTGGAGGATTTTGTGGTGAGGGAAACCTATCGTCAAAATGGAGTTGGACAATTGCTTTATAACGAGCTAGTATCTATAGCCAAGGCTGAAGGATTCAAACTGATGAAATGGCAAGTGCTAGACTGGAACGAACCTGCCATAAAGTTTTACGAAAAGAATGAGGCAGTCATCGAAAAAGAATGGTGGAATTGCAAGTTGGTTTTTTAAAGTTGCGAGTAGTGCGTTTGGGGAACCGATGAAAGATTAGCTTCTATTATGCTGCTAATCTTAATCCTGCTAAGCTATTTCTTAGGATATGAAGACCCTTAGCTATATGGTGCTCAACTGTTTTAACTGATATCTCGAGCTCAGCAGCGATCTCCTTATACTTCATCTGGTCTAATCTATTCATGATGAAGATCTGACGACATCTTGGTGATAGTTTGTTCACTTCATTCATGATGATTTGCTCTGTCTCGTTGTAGTAGATCTTCTCTTCTACACCTGCAGATATATCCATGTACTTATCCTCGATTTCTTCAACTCGATTTCTCCTATCTCTCAGGTGGTTGAGTGAACGATAAGTTACACTTCTGTAGAGGTATGCTTTAAGCGAGCTTTCAATTTTGATCTGTGCTCTTTTCTTCCAAATATTCATCATCACCTCCTGCACGACATCCTCAGCAACAGAAGTATCTTTTACAAGTCTAAGAGCGTGATTACAAAGTGAGTTATAGTAATTATCAAATAAGTAGTCAATGGCATCGTGATCACCAGCCGAAAGGCGTGCGATCATGTTGTTTTCAATTTCTTTAGTTGAAGTGGATGCGATTGTTGGTGTAGTTAGTTTTAAAGTTGTAGTGGTCATTTGTACCCCGTTTAATTATGAATTATGATACATAGATACAGCCACATTGCGGTTGCCTTCGCCATAAACCGATGATTGGAATCGGGGAAACTATTTTTGACAGTTTTGGACGTTTTTTGGGAAACTGGGAGTTCGCCACGCTATTTGTAAATCTACTCTTTAGGCCTCATAGGCCCGTATTTATTGACTACCAAAGCTGAAATGTAGCTATGCCTATATGTTCCATACCCTCAGATATTTGGATTTTTTGCGAGCTACAATGAGTAGTGAGTACTTATTAAGACGATATACCTAAAGCGAGTTTGACAAGCTGTTCAGAATGCTCGGGGAAGTCCACTGGTATCACCTCAGCGGCATCTAGCCAAGTCCTAACTCTCTGTTGAAAGTCTTCTTTAATCTCTGGCAGGACTGTAACACCCATATCTTCAAGAGCGACGGCATTGCACTTTTGCTCATATTGATCAACCATAGGGATAACCATAAATCGCTTATTTAAATATAGCATCTCAGAGGTGCTTGCAAAGCCTCCACCAATGATAGCACCATATGCCGATGACAAGTGTTTAAACCAGTTCTCCTGATCTATTGGAAAGACTTCAACATTTTCCTCCTTCTTGTAAGACTTAGTATGCTTGGAAAAAATCTTCCACGAGATTGACTTAATAGCCTTTAGGTGTTCTTTATATATGTCTTCAGAATATGCAGGTAGATAAACGACCACATGATCTTGCGTAGTGAGTTGTAACTCCCTGATGCTCCGACGCACTACTGGTGTATAGATATGGTCATCAAATGACTTGTAGTGCAATCCAATATGTCTATCTACTGGAGCAAATTGTCTGTACATGAATTCACCGAAGCCATTGCGCTTAGTTGGGCGGGGTGTTCTACTACTCAAGAAACTCGCTTGATGGGATAGCCCTACCCGCTCAACATTGGACCATTTAGCAGCCCAAGTGCTAATCGGTTCAAAATCGCTGATGATCAAATCATAGTGTTTGATCTTTAATCTAAACACATCATAAAAGAATCGTAGTGGCTTAGCTGCTTTGATCGACTTCCAGTAATCAATACCTCCTGTCTTACCAAATATAAAACCTGCTCCATGCTTTTGAGCCATGACTGGGAAGTCTAGTTTGAGATCCCCTTGGATTCCACTAAGCAACACATCCACATCAGCATACTTTTTCATGATGGGATAAAACTCAATAGCTCGGCTCAAGTGGCCATTGCCTGTTGCTTGCACTGCATATAAGACTCTCATTCTTCTATCCTATTCATGGGGTCTTATGATTCTCTATCTAAAAGAGTCTTACTCCACTCTACCAACTGATCCTTCTTCTCGGAGGAAGCAGATACCATGGTCATATGAGATAGCGCCAAATCAAAGAAAGCATTTTTAGCTTCTAGGCAGTAATGCGGAATATGCAATTCATCGAATACAGCTCTCACTTGGCTGATCTTTTCACTCGGCTCTAGGTCTACAGACATATATGTCGAGTTGAAGTCAGCTCTCGTATCGCCTTCTAAGAGCTCCATAGCTCTCAGGTACAGATAAGTCTTCTTGCCTTGAATGATATCACCACCCACCTTCTTTCCAAACTTATTTGGGTCGCCATATACATCTAAATAATCATCTTGAATCTGAAATCCTACTCCAGCGCTTTTTCCAAAGCCATGTAATCTTTCCTGATCAAAATCACTTGCTCCACCATACTTAGCACCTAATCGGAGGCATAGTCCTAAGAGCACAGCAGTCTTTAATTCTATCATCTCGAGATACTCTGTAATAGTGACATCATCACGCTCTTCAAAATCCATATCCATGGCCTGCCCTTCGCAAACTTCACGGGCCACCTTATTCAATTCATTGATGTATCCTACTGGATCGGCGATACGCGACAGGCGGTCATACACCTCTATCAACATCACATCACCTGAAAGTATAGCAGCATTAGTATTAAACTCTTTATGAACGGCCGGAACCCCTCGCCTCAGATCAGCGTCATCCATGATGTCATCATGCACTAATGTAAAATTGTGAAAGAGTTCTAAGCTATATGCTAAATCCAAAACCTCACTGATATCATTTTTGTACAGTCCATAAGCGAGGCAGCATAGCAGCGACCTCATCTTCTTGCCCGACATAGCCATTATGTAGTTGCGAGGTTCATAGAGCGAACTAGGGCTATCAGCTATTGCATATCGCTCATGTATCGTGTCGATAGATGCTAAGGTTTCAGACAGATTTATATACATTGAGTCGGGTTAGATGACAACCCAAAAGTAGCAATCTTTAGAATCTAAATAAGTCCACATGTCTAAGCTGAACATCCTCCTCCTCATAATCCTCCCAGCCTTACTGAGCACATCTTGTTCAGATAAAAAACAATCTCATGCTGACATGGTCATCTATAGTGATCAGATCTACACCGGCGCTGATGACACTACTCCTCAGACTGTGATAGTGACCGAGGGAGTTATTATGGCGTTGACAGATAGAGCTTCGAGTGAAGTGTACATCGGAGAGGATACAAAAGTCATTGATGCTCAGGGATTGTTCGTGATGCCAGGTCTGATCGAAGGACATGGACACTTCTCTGGACTTGGTGAGTTCCTGATGAACCTCAACTTCCTCAAAGCCAAATCTTGGGATGAAATAGTCGGCATGGTCGCTGATAAAGTTGAGCAAAGTGAACCTGGAGAGTGGATCATAGGACGCGGATGGCATCAAGAGAAATGGATGGAACCCGTGGAGGACCATGTGCATGGATACCCTAAGCACTTCGACCTGAGCGCTATCTCACCAGACAACCCCGTGCTACTCGATCATGCCAGCGGACACGGGATATTCGTGAATCAAAAGGCCATGGAGTTAGCTGGTATAAATGCAGAGACCCCTAATCCAGCAGGAGGTAGAATTGTCCGAGACGCGAGTGGTCAAGCTATCGGTGTGTTTGAAGAGAACGCTGAAGACATCATCAAACATTTCTATCATGAATATCTCGAAACCCTGAGTGAAGAGGATCGTATAAATCAATGGTATGAGGGCGTAGAGTTAGCTCAAGATGAGTGCTTCAAAAAAGGAATCACATCCTTTCAAGATGCTGGGTCACACTTTGCTGAGGTAGATAGATATAAAGGCTTAGCAGAAGATGGAAATATGCGTATCAGGCTGTGGGCTATGATCAGAGAACCTCTTAGCGCTCTGCCTCAAGATCTATCAGATTATAGAATG
>CAZDHV010000245.1:0-2655 GCA_964505335.1 uncultured Saprospiraceae bacterium
CCTATAGGTGACAACTTCACTATGGGAATCAATGATGCAGTGATCTGTTGTGATTTCATTGAGTGTAACACTGTCATCGGTTGCCACTATGATACTTTTGGATATATCGAAATAAACCATGACGATGCCAAGAAGAAATTTGAACTTTCTGGTAAGACTTTACACTTAATAGAAGTAGGACAGTCGATAGACTTATAGTATGGGCAAAATCATTTCAATAGCAAATCAAAAAGGGGGAGTCGGAAAGACTACTACTGCCATCAATTTAGCAGCGGCCCTAGCAGTGCTCGAGAAAAAAGTTCTCCTTGTAGATTCTGATCCTCAAGCCAATGCAACTACGGGTGTTGGGATTGATGAAAACACGGTAGAAATAGGGCTATATGACTGCTTGGTAGATCCAAATCTCACAAAGAAAGCAATCTTAAAAACAGACGTACCCAATCTTGATCTATTGCCGTCTACCATCGACTTGGTTGGTGCGGAGATCGAACTGGTTACCAAGAATAAAAGAGAGTACGCCATGAAAAAGGCGTTAAAAAAAATTAAGGGTGATTATGACTACATCATCATTGATTGTCTTCCGTCCCTAGGTCTAATTACGATTAATGCGCTGACAGCATCGCACTCTGTGATTATACCTGTTCAGTGTGAAATATTTTCTTTAGCAGGATTAGGGAAGCTCAAGAAAACCATTGGAGGAATTAAAAATCAATTCAATAATAAACTTGAAATTGAGGGCATTCTATTGACTATGTATGACAAGCGCCTGAGAATGGCCAATATTGTGGTTGAACAGATTAACGCTGTGGTGAGCGATCACATTTTTGAGACGATCATACATCGGAACTCTAAGATCGGTGAAGCACCAAGTGTCGGCAAGCCTATCATCATGTACGACGTGACTAGCAAAGGGGCTAAGTTGTTTTTACAATTAGCAACAGAATTCCTCAAACACAATAACGACAAAGTTCAAATCGAAGCTTGAGTCAATGGGTAAGAAAAAAGAAATAGGTAAAGGTATTCGGGCATTATTGGCCAACATCGAACAAGAGAACAACAGCTCTCCTCAGATTGCCAAATCAGAGAGCAAGGCTAATGTTGCCGTGGACATTGAACTCATTGAAGCCAACCCATTTCAACCTAGAACAGAGTTTGATCAAGAGCAATTAGAAGATCTCAGTGAATCCATCAAGACCTTCGGAGTTATCCAGCCGATTACATTGAGAAAACTCAGCAGCAAGAAGTATCAGATCATCTCTGGTGAGCGCCGCTGGAGAGCCTCTAAGTTGGCAGGCTTAACTGAGATTCCCGCATATGTCAGAGAGGCTGACGATCAAGGTATGTTGGAGATGGCCCTGCTCGAGAACATACAGCGTGCAGACCTCAATCCATTGGAGGTAGCGATCAGTTATCAGCGACTCATTGACGAGTGTGACCTAACTCACGAGGAGTTATCACAGCGATTGGGTAAGAAGCGTAGTTCTATTAGCAATTACCTGAGAGTCTTAAAGCTATCTCCATCTGCCCAGACGGCACTAAAGATGGATCGTATAAGCTTGGGTCATGCAAAGGTGTTGGCAGGTGTGGAGCCCATAGAAAATCAGATCGGAGTGTTAGAGGAGATCCTCAGCAAAGGATTATCTGTGCGTGCTACAGAGAGGCTTGTACAGTCCAAGACTAGTAAATCCTCGAATGGGACGACATCTAAGGTGCTGCATCCAGAGGTACGCAAATATCAAGATCAACTCGCTGACAAAGTGGGTAGGAAAGTCGCCATATCTCGCAATGACCAGGGTAAAGGAAGTATTAAGATTAACTTCAAAAATGATGATGAGCTCAATCAAATCATGGAGTCTTTGCTCTAAGGGGCTCTTCAAGACTTTACTGCTCATTGCACTCATCTCCTTCAGCACTGTGGGCTATAGCCAATTCGGAGATATTCCTACCAGTGGTAATAGCAATAGACAGAATTCTGTCAAGCGTGTCTTTCATGGTGAACCTGGCAGAGCAGCTTTATACAGCTTAGTGCTGCCCGGCGCTGGACAATATTATAATAAGAGTTATTGGAAGATTCCATTAGTGTGGGCAGGAGAAGGGTATGCGATATACAACCTTACACAGCAAATACAAGGATTTAACACCTTCAACGATTGCCGCACTGAGCTTATAAACAATGGTGCTGCACCAGTGCCAATTTCCTGTGTTGGAATAGGTGAAGACGGGGTCGATATTACCTCAACTTCTGTTGCCTTTGAATCGGCTCAGGACTTTCGAGAAAGTAGAGAAACGGCTTGGTTGATCGTGGGTGCAGCTCATATACTTAACATTGTAGATGCCTTTGTGCATAGACATTTGATCAACTTCGACACGGAAGACGACATCAGCTTTCAAGTGAGAAAGCAGTCCTCATGGCAATCAACGCAATTTACCTTAGCACGTGTGAGAATCCCACTGAACAAGTGATCACTCCACTCTGACGCCATTCTCAAAGCCTATAAGAAAGGCATCGCCATAGGCATCTTTAATTTGATTGAGGGCCCTCCGGGCAACTCCTCTATTGACATAATCTCCTATTAAGTAAAGATAGTTTCGATCGGTAGCCTGATAGATAATGACCTCAGGATAATCATCAAATATCTTGTGATCTATAGGCAA
>CAZDHV010000245.1:2755-4564 GCA_964505335.1 uncultured Saprospiraceae bacterium
TTCATTTCTCTCAAGGACTTGCTCTGAGAAAAATCTACAAAACTGACTATGCGTAATTCTGTCCGTCTATTTAAACTATGTTCTGCTTCGGTGCAATCTACTCCATCCTTACACTTGTTTACTGGGTCAACTTCGCCATATCCTCGATAGGTCAGGAAGTTTCGATCTACTCCTTCATTTTCAATGAGGTAATTGGCAGCAGATTGAGCACGAGCTTGTGACAATTTTAAGTTCTTATTCGCCTTACCTCTGGCATCAGTGTGTGACCCTAATTCTACAACGAGGTTTGGATTATCCTTTATAAAGACCCCAACTTTCGTAAGTTCTTGTGCCGCTCGATCTGTTATATCAGATTTAGCATAGTCGTAGTAGATATTATTTAACCCGATAATCTTGTCTGTGAAGTATCGATCCATCTCAACATTAGCTAAGAGTGTACCTGTCCTATTCTCACTCGTGAGATTGTCAGAAACGCCGGGTTCTACCCTTCCTACTCCCTCAAAACATAGAATGCAACCTTCGACATCAACGAAAGCCTCCATCCGCTTTGATAAAAAGCCTTCCTTCCTTATTAAAATCGTATAATGATTCCCTTTCAGCAGGTCTATTTTAAAATCTGGATCCTGAAGTGAAGGAATCACAAACTCTTCTTTTTGTAGGGTATTATTGTACACTTCTATTAATGCTCCCTTGAGCCCATCTCTTGGCGTATCTGGTGTGGCATCCTTTTCTGCAAGGGTGATGTCAAATATGTATCCTGGCTGCCTCATCACTTCGTGCTTGAAATACAGCTTTGATTCGCTCGCTTCAATATCCATCGTCTCGACCGATTCGAAGTATGGCTTTTTTATAATGTAAAGATCATATCTGCCCGCTTCAGGAACTGACATGACGTACTTACCTGTACGGTCTGTTGTGGTCTGTGTAATAATGTCCGTTTTACCGCTTTCAGTAAGCGCTATTTCAGCGTCATGAATGAAACCTCTATTGCCGCTTTCGTAGACATAACCTTCGATGTTAATTTGGGCAATTGCTGTAAGTCCAACAAACAGTAGAAGTGAGGACAAAACTATCTTATTCATTTGGTAAGGAATTTTAAACAATGAAAATATCAAAACTTATAAGATTGGTATAAATCAGAATTGCAACTTAATGCAGGTAGTATTGAGACTGATAGGATTAACATATGTAACATAAGATTATCATAAGGAATAAAACTATGTTTGACACAAAATTGATGTGATGAGAATCATCTTCATGGGCACCCCAGATTTTGCTGTTCCGTGTTTGGATAATTTAGTTAATAGTGAGCACGAAGTAGTAGCCGTGATAACGGCTACAGACAAACTTGGAGGTAGAGGTAGAAAACAGCTCCTTCAGTCTGCAGTGAAGAAGTACGCTATAGAACACGACATACCAGTACTGCAACCACCTAATCTTAAAAATAAACAGTTCATTGAAGAGCTCAGAAGTTACCAAGCAGATCTTCAGATCGTTGTAGCTTTCAGGATGCTTCCCGTCGTCGTATGGGATATGCCCGAGTTGGGTACTTATAATCTCCATGGTTCATTGCTGCCCCGATATCGAGGTGCCGCACCTATAAACTGGGCAATCATTAACGGAGATAAAGAAACTGGAGTAACGACATTTAAACTCAAACACGAGATAGACACGGGTTCCATAGCCCATCAGGAGTCAATGCCCATACACTCAGACGATAATGTGGAGTCAGTACATGATCGCATGAAAGAGCTTGGTGCCAAAGTAATACTCAAGACAGTAAATGATATAGCAGCAGGAACCATTACC
>CAZDHV010000246.1:0-4562 GCA_964505335.1 uncultured Saprospiraceae bacterium
GAGGTCAGGTCATAGGATTCTCCGTGGAGATATAATTCATCATTGATTAAGGTTTGTGAGAGATCATTGATGTGGATTGTGAGGACTCTATTCTTGTCAATCTTAGCCGATTGGGCATTTTCCTTCAATGGTGGTAGTTTCATAGGTATCTCGTAAGCTTTGTTGAATGTTGTTACGACCATAAAAAAGATGAGTAGTAAGAAGGATATATCGGCAAACATACCCGTGTTGATTTCATGATTCTGTCGGCGCTTTTTCATAGGATGCGTTTGCTTATAGATGCCATTAAGAAGAAAATGGGTGTATGGGCTATTACTGGTTACATCAATACGCACAAGAGATATGTGCATAGCTCATCGGGTTACCATCGGTGTGATTATTAATTTTGGGTATGACTACTTCAGCAAACAAGTATTCGGAGCAGTTGCTGCTGCAGGTTAAGATGAAACAGTCTAACGATGCAATTAGGACAGCACTGTCAGAACTAAGCGAAGCACAATTGAGACAAGAGTTATCTACTGATGGTCGGAAGAAAGCCTTCTGGATCAATATCTATAATGCCTACTATCAGATCCTAAGACAAGAGACTGATCTGATCAAGCCTGCGATCTATCGAGATAAACTCGTGAATATCGCTGGTAAGATGATTAGCCTGGATGCTGTCGAGCATGGGATACTTCGTAGAAATAGGTTTAAGTACTCTTTAGGATTCTTTGGCAATCTATATACTAAACCATTTGTTAAGAGACATATGGTCGATGAGATCGACTACAGGATTCACTTTGCGCTGAATTGTGGTGCAGAGAGTTGTCCTCCGATTGCATTTTATGATGCGGATCGCATCGACGCTCAGTTAGATCTGTCTACACAATCATTCCTAGAAGGAGAGACCAGCTATGATGATGATCGTAAGGTGTTTATAACTACCTCATTATTTAAGTGGTACTATGGAGATTTTGGTGGGCGGAGCGGCATCAATCAGATCTATGCTAAACAGCTCAGCAGAGATATCAGTGATTATAGCATCAAGTATAAGGACTACTCTTGGGAAGACGACTTGGACAATTTTGGCTAAGACCTAAAAATCCAATTCTCTGATGTGGGGATATACACGGTTATAAGCGTCAAATCAACTTTCCTCGACTTCAATACCATAAGAGCTCAATGATTTTACGGTATGAGGTAGTTTTTTAGCAGGGGACATTCCACTCACTAAATAGAGGATTATTATAATCTTCCATAGGAACCCTTTAACAAAGTTGATCGGATCGAAATACCCAGTGATCAGTGTTAATCCCAACAATACTACTAATGCGCCTATAAAGCCATAGAGTGGTTTTTTTAAACTAAGAACATAGCATCCTATCAGCATGGCGACAACGGCTCCATTGATACCTGCCACCCATGAGTCAAAATCATAAGTTACAGTTTCGTAAATACCTGCTATACTCATTATTACAATGAGTCCAATAATTGCATAGCGACCATGCTTTACTTGCTTGAACTGTTCTTCATATTCTCGCCTCAATCTTAGAATTGCCCTTGTTGATTCAATCGAGGATTTTTGTTCGGGGCGGAGCCCTTCATCTAGTATCTGATCGTCCATAATATTACTGTGCCATTCTCATAATCAACCTTATCACAATAAACACTGTCAGAGCGATGCTCCACCAGGGAATTGAATTTTCATTCTTGTTATCTTCTACTTGTTGGGCTACATTTAAATCGGCATTTTTTGAGGCTTCTTGGATAATGTCGATTGCTACACTTTCTTCAAGACCTTCTTTTTTTAGATGCTCCAATATCTCTGCTGTGTCGGCTTCCTTTTCGATTTGATATTTGGCATAATTATAACTTTGCTCCCTTTTAGATAAGATACTTTTTGCAGCGTTCACCTTTTCTATAGGATTATCATCTGGCTGATTAATGATCGCTACTAATTCACTTTTTGAAAGGTTCTTCATCGAACCGAAATTACTGTCAATGCCTGAATTGTCCATAATTCTAAAATTGGTTTTTGTAATAGTTAACTGTAATTCTAATTTTAAGAGTGCCTTGGTTTATATTGATGCTATCACGTATAAACATAGTGAAAAATCCTAAAGTATAGTATAGCCCTTTAGAAAGGGACTGGGTAAAATTAATAGGGATAAATATAGTCTTAGAATGACGTCCATATTGAGGTATATGGACGTCTATCAGAGATGTATGTTGAATGTTTATTGCTTTCCTTTAGCGCCGAGTTTGATAAACTCATTGATGACCACTTCTGTGATGTACTTAGTCTGACCGTCGGCGTCTTCATACTTGCGATGCATCAACTTACCTTTAACAGCCAATTCATCACCTTTCTTAACCATTTGTTGCATGAGTTCAGCAGTCTTACCCCAAGCTATGATATTGTGCCATTGAGTATCCTGTATTTTTTCGCCTTGGCTGTTGCGATAGTACTCATTTGTAGCAAGTGGCGCCTTGGCAAGAGTCATTCCTGAGTCAAATGATTTAGCCTCTAAATCCTGACCAATGTGTCCGATGAGTTGTAGAAACTTACTCCCTACGGACATCCACCAATAATCGCTTGAAACTCGGCCCCCTCCAAAACTGTGAAACCAAAGTCTAAGTTGATGTGATTTGGAGCTCTAACGCTAACAGCAGATCCGTCGTTATGCAATGAAGTAATTATGGCAGACTGAGCCGCAGCAAAACTGAGTTGTTGCCCATTCGAAAACGTTTGATCCAAAACTATAGTCGTCTCGCAATCAACGGGGGCTTCTTGCTGGGCAAATGTGAAGTAAGTCCCTGAGAGCATCTCAATATCCGCAATATAATTACCGGCGCCGTCATCCGTCATCTGATATACGGTTGCTAAGGAATTAAAATTAGAATCGTCGCCAGAGATGAGTAGGGGAGTATTCGTGAAAAATGATTGAGGGATACTCACTCTGATATTGTCTATAATATCGGTTTGCTGAGCTTTCCATACTCTCGACATCCTCTCAATAGAGTTAACTCCATTATGGGTTAGGCTCATCGCAATATCGATGTTAGTAGATGCACCATTGTTTCCATACATCAGGAAGCTAACATCTCGGGAGAAGGAATTTGGATTGTCCAAATTAGTTGATGCTATCTCCCCAAGTCCAATGGTGACAATACCGACGTTGTCGTTATGTACGGCATCAGTGGTATTAGAAATGGACTGTTTTTGGTGTAGTGCCGAGGCATCGTCTCTGCCAATACCAGCAATGTTAAATGAAAAGCTTGGATCGGCATCAAAGATTGATATCCCTGAAGAGCTCACATAATCTTGTGCGACGCTTTGATCCAAAGTCAAGCCGTATTTAAGGGCCAGATAAGATTCGATTTTGTTGAGATCTACATCACTGACCCGCGACGAGTACGATATGGCTTCTAAGACATCTCCATTATAAAATATACCTCCACCATGGCGCTGACCAATCGTGAAAGGGCGATTACTATGAACACCATATTCTTGAGGATTGATCACTATGGTTGTCTGATCTTGTCCCCAAAGTCGATGCTCTGGCATCGTCTCTGTCACATTAGTTCTAACGGTCCCTAGGATCGGGTCGTCAGTAGGATTGTTGATAGCATCTCCTGAGCACCCTATGTACTCTGGAGGTCTGCCTATTCCAGTTATATTCTGATCTCCAGAATTCCAAAAGTAGGACTCATTGCAGTCACTGTATATGCTGCTCACACTTCCCAGATTGCCAATGCCTATACCGGCATCAACAAGACTGTTGTTAGGGATGTCATAGACCAATACCGCTTGAACATCTGATGTCGTGGATACTACGTCACTCGGATTGAATACAATGACCACAGTATGGCTATCCCAGCCATCATCAGTCCTAAGAAAATCATCAGTACCATCAAAGTTGATCGATGGATTAAAATTTAGGCCATTCTCAATAAATACAGGTCTTTCGGAATTAGCTAAGTCGGACAAGCCATTTGTGCTTCCAGATACCTGATTGTCCCACATAGAGACACGCTGCACAGTTTGATCATCAAATGTTGCTACACCAGCATCCGCTTTTAGCCAATAGTTAAGATCGGTATTTACACCGCCAGGAGCTTGAGCTAGGCTATGATATGCCGAGAAATAACATGATAGTCCAAGGATAATTGACCGATAGATCAATGGAGTCGTATTGGGGTGATTGAATTTCATATAGTAAGTAAGACTGAACAGATAAGCATTAAGCGGTCTATTTAGTTTTGATTAAGAATCATATACTTATTGATAAGACCATTCTTTGTCCCAATACACCTACTTAGCTGCGTATAGCAATAATACAAGAGGTATAAACGTCTAATATTTCCCTTTAGAAGAACAGGAATGATCCGAGATTTTGTCTTAGTAATTAGTCGACTTTTGAAACTCATGTGGACTGTGGCTTTGATCTGGTCACTTTATATCTTCTTTTGGATATTGTTCTTTTCCTTTTTAACCCAGAGCCCAGATGGCATACAAATGACTTGGTTGAGTTTCATATTACCGAATCTAATCAATGTCATCTTCCTTCTGCTATATA
>CAZDHV010000247.1:0-4539 GCA_964505335.1 uncultured Saprospiraceae bacterium
TCCCATAAATCAGCTATTTGTAGACACTTAAGATGAGGAATTTTATGGAGATGGAGTGAGTTTTTTAAGTCTGTCTTGCGCCAGCTGGAGATGGAAGACAGTCTTATGTTCATTTAACCACGAATCCATATATACCTTTAGGCTCTCAATTAAAGTACTGAAAGAGAGTGATGATTGATCTCAAACCACCCTCACCATCTGCTGATGAATGATCCCAGTTTTCTTAGAAGGATATTGCTCGCCAACTGCTATAAAACCATATCGAGCGTAGAAAGGAATGGCCGTCTCTCGAGCACTTAGTTTGATCGCATTCACACCAAGCAATTTTGCCTTTTCATAGAGCTCTTCAAGGATTGCTTTTCCTATACCCATCTGTTGGTGTTTAGGGCTGATTGCCATCTGTGATATGATGCCAGTCGTGTCTTGGATATTCAGTCGTCCCGTACCCAATACTTGTTGATCCTGATTGACATAGATAAGATGGAAGCCATCAGCTTCATGAGAGTCTTGGATGAGTAATGCGGCATTGTCCATTCCCTTAAAAAAGCACTCGATTCTGATAGCCACCGCATCTTGGTAGAGGGGATGCCCGAGATCTATATAATTTAGGCTGCCGCTCATTTACTGTTTAGCTATTCAGCGCTTCGACAAGCTTTTTTTGCAGCGCTTTTGGGTCTGCACTACCCTTAGAACTCCGCATCACAGCACCAATAAAGAAGCCCATTAGGTTCTTCTTTCCTGTCTTGAATTGGGCAACTTGATTGGGATTGTCGGCGATTACCTGAGCAATTAAGTCATCGAGGAATGAATCATCAGCATTAACGAGTATGCCTAAGTCTTCAGCGAGTTTGAGTGGGTTAGCGGCATGATTGTCACACATGGCAGGCCATAGGCGCTGATTGGCAATAGAGGCCGAGACCTTACCATCTTTGATGAGCTTGATATAATCTATAACATGTTTTTGAGGGAGTCCGAAGTCTCCCAGGTTCTGTCTAGTGGACTGAAGGTAGGGTAGCAACTGATTAGTGATGAAGCTTGAACTGAGTCGCGCATCTCCAACCTGTTCATGTACTTCTTTGAAGTAGTTCACCAATTGAGGTGAGGCAACAATCTGGTTAATATGATCCTCATGAACTTTGATAGCCTGAAGATCTTTCTTGACCTCCCAAGGCATCTGTGGCATGGCATCTTGGATGTCCTGTAGTTCCTCAACAGCAATACTGATTGGTGCGAGATCTGGATCAGGGAAGTAGCGATAGTCCGCCACACCTTCCTTATCCCGTAGTGGCAAGGTTATGTTCTTATCTACATCGTAGTGTAGCGTTTGCATGGAGATGGATTCTCCGGCTTCTACCAGCTTAATCTGCCGCTTGGCTTCATAGATCACGGCTTCTCGAGCAAAGCGCTTCGAGTTGAGATTTTTGATTTCACATCGCTCGCCGAGAGTCGTCGAGCCCGCAGGCTTTACCGATACATTGCAGTCGCATCGCATGGAGCCCTTCTCCATATCTGCATCGCTCACGTCGATATAACGACAGAGCTTCTGAAGTTCAGCGATGAACTCATATACTTCTTCTGCCGAACTTAAGTCTGGCTCAGTAACTAACTCGAGCAGGGGAGTGCCCGCTCTATTGAGATCTACCAATGAAAATGAAGGATCTTGATCATGAATTGTCTTACCCGCATCTTCTTCCATGTGGATATGGTGGATTTTAACCTCTTTGGCCTTGCCATTCACATGGATAGTCAATGAGCCTCCGATACAGATGGGTTCATTGTCTTGTGTGATCTGATAGCCTTTAGGTAGATCTGGGTAGAAGTAATGCTTACGGTCAAAGAAATTGAGCGTGTTAATCTTACATCCCAATGCTAAGCCTAGCTGTATAGCCTTACGAACCTGTCCCTTATTAACTACGGGTAATGTCCCTGGATGGGCTAAGGAGATGGCTGATACATGAGTATTAGGCGCAGCGCCAAAACTCAGGGCATCACCACAGAATGCCTTAGTCTGAGTGTTCAGCTGGATATGTACCTCTAATCCAACTACTGTATCATATGCTTGACTCATCTCGATCTATTAAGATTACAAAAATAGATAGAAGCATTCAGTATCAGAATACCAAAGCGCTGATAAAGAGAACCACCACTCCACATATTGCCATGAACATCCCATAAGAGAGTGCTAAGATTCCGGTTTTGATCAATGTCTTGAACCAACCTTGCCCATAATATACTTTGAAGGACCAAAAACCATAAATAAGAGCAGCTATTGTCAAGTAAGATCTAATGGTACTCACATTGACATTTTGAAATATGGAAGAGAGGATCAATGGGATTGAGAGTATAATGAAGGAAAAACTGTGAATGTTAAACAATAAAAGGATGTGCTCTACGAAGAATTTTTTCTTCCTGATATAGAGTAACTTCATGAGCAAGCTGAGCAAAAAGATCGTGGCAATTATAGCCCATAGAAAATTTCCAAACGCAAATCGGATGGCGCCCTTAAGATCTTTGTGCGCCTTAATATACTGGCCGATGACCAGACGCTTCCCAAATCCTGTTATCTCATATTTGTCTAAAACCTCTTCACTCGAGAGTTCGTATATATCTTTTCTGGAAAACTTGTATTTCCTAAAGTCAATGTTTCCAGTCAGTACCATATCGGTAGACAAGGTATCCTCTGCCGACCTTGTATCCATCAAGTACCTCCCCAGACTATCAAAATCTGTTGTGCAAAAATAATCATTGAAATCAGGGATGACCTGGAAGTCTTTTTGGATGTCTGAAATCACTGCTGACTTGGCATTTTCATTGGCGATATCATCGGCAAAGTCCGTATTAATTAGACTCGATATAAGTGCCAGATGAACTACCATGGACACGAAGAACAGTCTAAGTGGATTCAGATAGCTCTTGCGCCGACCTTTGATAAACTGTCGCGTCAAGTAGGCGGGCCTGAACACGCCGATGAGCGACTTCCATACGCCAAGGTCGAGGTTAAAAATATTAGAAAATAAATCTGAGATCAACGACCATAGAGTGACGGTGCTCGTTCTGTTCTTTTGTCCGCAGGTGAAGCAATAGAACTGATTGGGCTCAAGCGGTGTGCTGCAGTTTAGACACTGCTGTAGCGGTTTGAAATTTTTGTTGTTTTTATCCTTATTGAATATCAAGGTTAATCGATTCTTTAGAAAAAGAAAGCACTCGTTTTTACTGTACTCTTTTAGAAAGATAAGATGATCAGACGGGTCGTCTTATTTTTTCTTCTTTTTCTTTTTCCGTTTTACCCACTCATCTATTTCTTCTACTATAGACATGTAGTCATACGTGCGGTCTCTATCGATTTTGAGGGTGTCGTTATAACTGCCTTTGTCGAGTTTGAGTACGGTGATATCCGTCTGGATATACTCTTGTATATCTCTGAGGAGCTCCTTCTCATTAGGTGCGCAGAAGCTGTAGGCATGACCTCGATTATTGCCACGACCTGTACGCCCGATTCTGTGGACATAGTTTTCGGCTAGGTCTGGCAGATCGTAGTTGACGACTATCCCTACAGCAGGTATGTCCAGCCCTCTGGCACTGACATCTGTGGCGATTAGGAGCCGCATATCGGTTGTTGCAAACTCCTGTAAGACAGCCGTTCGGTCTTCCTGTTCCTTGTCTCCATGAATAGTTATTGAGTCGATGTCTACCCTCGCCATGGCTTTAGCGATGCGCTCTACTCTAACCTTCGTCCTGGCGAATGCAATAATCTTCTGATCAGGGTTTTCTCTGATGACTCGCTCGAGGAAGAATCGTTTATGATCCATCTCGACATAGATCACGGAGTGATCGACGTTTTTAGAGACTGGATCTTTAGGCGATAGTTGAATTCTGATGGCTTCTTGGCGGACAATCTTGTAGGCCGTCTGCTTGAGAGCCTTGTTTATCGTTGCGGAGAAGAACAAAGTCTGCTTTCGTTTGGGGAGCTTGGCGATGATGTCGAATATGTCTTTTCTGAAACCCAAATCGAGCATTAAGTCAGCTTCGTCGAGTATTAAGGTTTGGATGCGATGCGTCCTCAAATGCCCTTGATGGATCAGGTCAAACATGCGCCCGGGTGTGGCTACGACGATATCTGTTCCTGCCTCGAGTAGTTCTATTTGTGGATCTTGGTCGACACCTCCTATCAAGGCAGCACTATATACTTCTGTATAGATGGATAGCTGTTCGATGACTTCGTTGATCTGTAGGGCTAGCTCATGGCTCGGTACGAGGATTAGCGCCAATACCCCATCTTTTCGGCGGGCTGCCTCTTTCTGCTTCAGGATCTTGTTGATGAGCGGAATAGCAAATGCAGCTGTTTTACCTGTCCCAGTTTGTGCTATTGCGAATAAGTCCTCTCCCTTCAGGATATAAGGAATCGATTTGTACTGGATATCTGTCGGCCGCTTAAATCCCAAGTCTGTTATGGCCTGGACAACTCGAGGATCTATGGGGTATTTTTCAAATTTCATATGGAGTGAAATTCAAAGTTAGCCATTTTAGTTGATGGCCTGA
>CAZDHV010000248.1:0-1766 GCA_964505335.1 uncultured Saprospiraceae bacterium
AGAGATGCTAAACCGATGATCTTCACGCCTTACATCCTGAAACAGTTCAACAATCGCTGGTTTGTTATTGGAAGGAAAGAAGGGCATCCTAATGTCATGACCCTAGCACTAGATCGGATCAATGACATCAACTTTAAGCTGGAGGCACTTTACTCAAACGCCGAGTTCGACCCTGACGAGTATTATAAAAACACTTATGGTGTGACTGTCTTGTCAGACCGCGAACTCATAGATATAGAGCTCAGGATCGACAGATCAACCGCACCCTATGTCATGACTAAGCCCTTTCACCATTCTCAAGACATGATTGGAGAATATGCTGACGGTTCTATCCTTATCAGTCTACGACTACATCACAATTATGAGCTCGAACGTTTAATACTTGGATTTGGTCCATCAATCACGGTGCTTAAACCTCGAAGGCTCCGCAGACAAATTAAAAAGCTGGTGAGGATGATGGACCAAAACTATGACTCTGAGAAGACCATTGTGTGAATTCTAAGGGCTCGGGATAAATGCATACTTCGATTATTGGCCTTATCTTAGGATATAAACTCAAACTATCATGAGTGCACCAGTATACCACTATATTTTCTCGGTTTTAATCTGAAAACTAATCCCATGAATAACGATAAACTGAATAGTATCTTCCATAGCCTGAGCGATAACGTCCAAGGTCAAAATGGCCATTGGAAATTCATTATCAATGAACTCATGTTCATCTGTTTGACAGATCAATTGCACAATCGGATGAGAATCATCTCACCAATAGTTAAAATGGTTGAAGTCACCGACGAACAACTCTCAAAATGTATGGAGGCCAACTTTCATTCTACCCTTGATGTACGCTATGCAATCTCCGATGGAGTGCTTTGGGCTGCTTTCATTCATCCACTGCAAGAATTAACAGACGAACAGGTAAACTCAGCCATCAGGCAAGTCTACTCTACAGTGCGATCTTTTGGCACTTCTTACAGTAGTGGGTCGCTCAGCTTTCGGACTCGTGATGAGCGAGATGCTGGGAGGAATTGAGTGCAATCTCAAGAAGATCTCAATACTATCGAGACCTCTAAAGCTCTGAATATTGTCCAACTATTCTCCGTATCTTACAGTTCATACTCTAAGTATCATGAAAGCACACTACCTCATATTCATACTCCTCATAGTCGGTGTTAATCTTCAAGCACAAACTATGAATAACGATAAGCTCAACGGCATCATATACACCCTCAGCGACACAGTTCAAGGCGAAAGTGGTGGATGGCAGTTTATCATAGATGATACAGCCTTTATGTGTTTAACTGATCAACTTCACAATCGGATGAGAATCATCTCCCCTATCGCAGAGATGGGTGAAGTCACTGATGAGCAGCTCCTCAGATGTATGGAAGCAAACTTCCATTCGGCTCTCGATGCACGCTATGCCATATCCGATGGAATCCTCTGGGCGGCATTTATCCATCCACTGCAAGAACTTACCAAAGATCAGGTGATCTCCGCCATCTCACAAGTCTACTCTACGGTGCAGACCTTTGGCACCTATTATAGTAGTGGAGAACTGAGTTTTCCGACTCAGGGAGAGGAGGAGACTCAACGGAATTGACTAAAGATCAATCAACTATAAAATAAACCAACATGAAAGTAATTCTAACATCATCTATCATCATGCTTGCTTGCTCAACATATGGACAAGTAGCTGATACATCATTGTTGCCCCACTATGAAGAGTCTATCTATTATATGATGGTAGAGATGTATAGTAATGA
>CAZDHV010000248.1:1866-3282 GCA_964505335.1 uncultured Saprospiraceae bacterium
AGGATCATAACAGATTTAGACAAAATACCAGAAGGTATCGAAATGGTCAACTTAACTAAGGAGGGTTTTCGCATTAGTGAGTCAGAGAGTTCCTATGGAAGTAGTAGAAGACTCATACCCCTAAAGATCTATGAAGCCTTTGAGGAAAATAATGACTTGACTTTAACTGAGTTCAGAACCATGTTTCACGAAGCATTCATTACAGCATTCACGGATGAAAATTTTGATGGCTTTAATTCTAAAAGTTATGTGGATAACTTAGGTCGTAATGTATTGAGTTTTGCGACAGCAGGTGATATTGACCAGTTCTATTTATATATACCCCGCTATCATAGTGCCATAATCGAGGTGGATTATGATCCACTTGCTCCGGTACAAACTCCCAATGATAGAGATTCAAAAAGAATCTTATCACAACAAGTGAGCGAAGCTTCGAAGTTAGAGCATTATGAGAAAGCCATTTATGATGACTTGTCAGAAATGTTTAAGCCTGTAGAGCAGCAGAGTTTGAATTATGACGAAGAGTATGAATTGCCGTGGAACACATTAAATTATAATATCGCAGAGTATAATGCGGCTCTTGATTCGATCCAAGCTCATGGATCGATACAGATTATCAGAGAGGGCATCTCTAATAATAGATTGGAATTCCACTCTTATCACCAAACTACAGGAGAGAACGACATCAATCATAATCCTTCCCTGCTTTTACACAGTAGTAGTCTCTCAAATCGATCTGAGCCCCTCAGAGTAGATGTTAATTCTTTAACCTCAAGTTTTGGAGATTGGGTGAGTGAAGATTATGACGGATCTAAATCATGGTATCGAATGATTAAGTCAATAGTTAATATTGATTCTGAGATTCAAGATAACCAAGTAAAGGGATCAGCAAAATTTGAATTAGGCTTAGTATCCGATTACGATTATGTGAAAATCACGAAAGCAGATATTGGCAAAAAAATTACTCTCGGCAACTACACCTTCACTATTGTTAATATTATTGGGTCTAGCATCATAACCGATTTGGACAACGTGCCAGTAAATATGGACATGGTCAACTTGACTACGAATGGCTACAGCATTAGCCAGTCAGAGCCTTGCTTGGAATCTTCAAGTACATTGATTCCTCAAAATATCTATATGGCTTTTGTAGAAAATAAAGACTTGACTTTAGCTGAGTTCAGCAGTTTGTTTCATGAGTCATTTGTTATAGCTTTCGCAGATGAAAGTTTTGATGGATTTCAGTCCAAAAATTCTGTCGACAACTTCGGTAAAAATCTTTTGACTTTTTCTACCGGAGGTGATATTGATCAGGCCTATCTCTATATACTCAAATATCATAGTCGCACCATAGAGATGGATTATGATCCTTTTGCTCCTGTACAAGGACATCATGGACGCAATTCCAAAAAAACC
>CAZDHV010000248.1:3382-4526 GCA_964505335.1 uncultured Saprospiraceae bacterium
ATGAAGAGTCGAATAGACAAGTTAGTTTTCCAACTGGATAATGTAGTTAAAGGCACTCCTTACTACGGTGATTCTGTTAATCAGATCATTGACCTAATTACATCAGAACAAGCCAACAACTCCATAAATGAGGGGCATTCTATCGCTCAGATTATTAAGCATATGCTGGCCTGGCGCCTATATGCCATTGAGCACTTGACAGATAATGTGGATTATGATATAGAATTGGGAAGCGATATGGATTGGCCGGACATAACCATCAATTCGCCATCAGAGTGGGATGAACTCAAGGAGGAATTCAAGCAGTCACACGAAACGCTTATTGAGTTACTCAAGGCAAAGGATGACAACTGGCTCAGTACCAAATTGCCCCGAAAAGAATTCTCCTACAACTTTATGTTGAAGGGGATCATGCAACATGACCTGTATCATATAGGACAAGTGAACCTTTTGAAAAATCTTAGTTAGTTCGAATATTTACTATTCCTTGGTTATCTGATCATGCCTCACATTGATCTTGGATAATTAATTCTCACGCCCAATGGTGAAGTTGTCTCCAAAAGGTGGGCATGAAAAATCTATTAAAGGGGCAGAATCAGTATACCCAGATATAAAACCCGAACCAAGATCTACCCCCGCTAACAAAAAAAGAGGCGAGTGGAACTGTTTCCACTCACCTCACACTAACTATGATATAGTTCTTTACATGAACAACATATCTTGAATTACTTCTGGATAATCAATTTCTGATTAACCGCAGATGTAGCATTGCTCAACTGAACGATGTACAATCCGTTAGCAAATTCTGATACGTCGACACGCTCTACAAATCTCTCGCCGAATGTGTTATTACCATTCTTAGTCATTAATACAGATCCATCAATACCAAATATTGAGATGTTGTAATCACCATTCATGATGAACTCAATATTCAATACCTCCGCAGATGCCGGGTTAGGATAAACTGTAAGCTCCATAGCTTCTGCTGTACCATCTTCTACAAGAAGGCTCTGTGTTGCCACCGTAGCACCACCGAAAAGATCTTCGTCTCTTCTGATGATCTGAGTATCGTCAGATACCTGTCCTACAGATACAATACCTTGGATATTGTTAGATGGTAATCCACCGATCTCTTGAAGAAGCG
>CAZDHV010000249.1:0-4497 GCA_964505335.1 uncultured Saprospiraceae bacterium
AATAGCCTCGTGCACATCGCCATGACCAAGATGGAGATCCCTCATGAATATCGGGTGCGGGATGGTGCCCATAGTTGGACCTATTGGAGGGAGTCCCTACCTAATGTATTGGCATTTATTTCGCAAGGGTTTCATCAGTACTAAGCTTGACATAGAGACGAAGAGAAGATTATATGACGAAAGACAGCATTGAGCAATTACTATCCAAATTAGCACCACTTAAAAAAGAAATCTCCAAAACTGTAGTTGGCCAACATGAGGTAATCGAACAGCTCATTGTAGGGCTAATCGCAGGTGGTCACGTGCTCTTAGAGGGTGTTCCAGGACTCGCTAAAACCTTGATGATTAAGACGCTGTCACAGGTCTTATCAATTGACTACAATCGGATACAATTTACACCCGACTTGATGCCGTCTGATATCCTCGGCACGGAGATCTTACAAGTCGACGACCAGGGCGATCGAGCATTCCGCTTTGAGAAGGGCCCGGTGTTTACTAATATCCTACTGGCTGATGAGATCAACAGGACACCTCCCAAAACGCAGTCTGCCCTCTTGGAGCTGATGCAAGAATATGGGCTGAGCTATGCGGGCAAGCGATACCATCTACCTAAACCCTTCTTCCTATTGGCCACACAAAACCCAATAGAACAAGCAGGCACCTTTCCACTACCTGAAGCACAGGTCGATCGGTTCCTGCTACATGTCGTCGTAGACTATCCGGCTGCTGAGGAGGAATATGACATCCTCAAGCTAACGACTGGCGCACAACAACTAACAGTCAATGAAATACTCACTGGCGAAGAAATCCTCCAGCTGCAACAGCTGTGTCGAGAGGTACATATCGATGATGCATTGATCCGTGATGTCAGCAAGCTCATCCGAGCTACTCGTCCTGGCGAAACAACTGACCAGTTTGTCAAAGACTACATTGATTGGGGTGCTGGACCAAGAGCTGGTCAAGCGTTAATACTTGCTGCTAAAGCCTATGCCCTGACTCAGGGGAGATATAGTGTGATTCCCTCGGATATTAAGAAGATGCTCCTTCCTACATTAAGACATCGATTGATCCTCAACTTCAAGGCGAGCTCTCAGGATATCACCCCATCTCAAGTTGTCAATCATCTCGTCGATAATTACAATATCGGATGACATGAGCAGCTCATCAAGTATCACTACCAAAACGATAATTGAAAGTGCACAGCACCTGGAGTGGCTATCGCGCAAGCTTTCTAAGCATCATATCTATGGAACTCATGCGTCCAAGCAGGTGGGCCAGGGCTTAGAGTTCGAACAATATCGCCCATACATCCAAGGAGATGACCTCAGACAGCTCGACTGGAAACTCTATGCCAAGACAGGTAAATACTATATCAAACAATCCCCCGTAGCCGCCCAAAATCACCTCCATGTTGTCATTGACAATAGCCCATCAATGCAATATCGTGAAGAGACGTATTCTAAGTTGGAGCTCGCTAAAATTATCGGAGGAGCCATGAGCTATATTGCGGTCAATCAAGGAGATACGTTCTCATGGACTGCTGGCTCAATGCAATGGCAGAAATCCAGTGGTCACAGGAAATGGCAGGCTTCAGTTCAGAGTCTTTATGACTTGTCCTCCTCAAAAGAGCCAGCATCTCAGAACTTCACCGCTGTAGGTAATCTGGTATGGATAACGGACGGCTATACCTCGATTGAGGAGATGGAACGAATGATCGGCTTAAATGCTCATCTTAATATCGCAGTTACTCTGATACATCTAATGGGTAGAGCTGAAGAGGAACTACTATTCGATTCATCGATCAATTTTAAAGACCTTGAAACTGGTGAGCGCATAGAACTCGATCCTAAGGTCTACCGCCAGACTTATAAAAAACGACTCAGCGAACACTATCGGGCCATTTCCCATCTGTGCGCATCTTATAACACGCCATCCACTAAGATTTATCTTGATGATCCCATCGATCAATCTCTTAGGCATATTGTGAATACTAACAAGGCTCACTATCGATGATTGGATTAGGAACCATATCAGCGTTGTTGGGCTTAGTCGGCTTGTTGGTGCCTATCATCATACACCTACTCAGCAACCGAGAGAGTAAAGAGCTATTGTTTGGGAGTACGAGGTTTTTAGAAGAACAAGAGTCTGTCAATCCTAAGTCATTGGCACTTACTGATTTTGGCCAGCTCCTGCTAAGGTGTGGCCTTCTCACATTGGTAGTAGTTCTCGCAGCGCTACCCTTTTGGAAGAAGAATCAGTCCAGTAAGCAGATTTGGATAGAGCAAGAGATTTATGCAGATCCTCAATACAAGAACTATCTATCCGACTTAAGTGCTGATAGTGAATTGATACCATTCGCAATCGAGACATTAGACTCTACTATTTTAACCTATCCATCTCTGTGGAGTGTCATTGCCGCCGCTAATGCTGCGAAAGATTCAGTCGACATCATCACGTTTAATCGAATGAGGAACTATATCGGATCCACAGTTTCAGTTAGCGATAAAGTCAAGATTAAAACAGTACCTCATCTTGATGATGGCAATCAAACCTCCAAATCGGAACTTGAAAACGCAGTCATACCAATGTACGTGGATCAGTCATCTGATCCCGCAGATGAACTGCTGACCTTATTGGATAACATATCTGCTGAGTTAGGAATCGAAATCGATTATGGTCAAGAGGATTATGACTGGCTCATCACGACTGCTCCCAGGCCCATACCCTCGGACAAATATGGCTTAATCTGGAATCAAGGTAGTGGGACATTGACCATCCGCAATAGCACCAGCAACACATTAGTGTTATCAGGTGAGATAAGCCGTACTGAACTATTGGAATCTGATATACCGGTCGTTATTGGATCTCGATTGATCGAACCATTGATGAAATTAGAGCAGTCTGACTACCGTGATATGACCAGACCATATCGAACTGTATCTGCCGAGGTTGACAGCAGCTCACATATCCCGTTCTCACCTTGGTGGTGGTTACTAATTCTACCCTTGTTTCTCTGGGAGCGATTCGTTGCTCATAAAAAGATGAAGGCATGAGGGCAGATTCTATTCAAGGGTTATTATCGAGTTGGCAACGAAGTAGGATGCTTTATTATAGCCTGACAGCACTAGCCATAATAGGCTCAACAGTGGTTATCGCATACTTCATGGACGTAGCTGGATTGGGATTGGCGGCCATTGGCTTCATTACGCTGATCATTCTGGCCTATCATTGGCATAAGACCAGGCCTGAGATCTCGACACTATTAGCAGCAGTTAATCAACAACATCCCGACTTAGAATACAGTAGTGGCCTTCTGCTCTCGAATGATCTAAATCCACTGCAAGAGATTCAACGAGATAAGGTTGAAGCGCTATTTAAACAAAAGACATTTGTTTTAGCTCAGCCAATTCAGTTTTGCTTATCTGCCATTATTGTATCGGCATTAGCCATGGGAAGCCTTAGCTTTCTATCACATATAAACTTCGCCAGTCAAACTGACGTCGATGTCCAGTATGAGCAAGATGTGGAATACACTTCGGAAGAAGGCACAGTTCACGATTCAGTGAACATAACAGCTATTAATATCTACAGTGATTATCCAGATTATACAAACAAAGCAGATCAGCGCTTAACAGGTCTCGACCTGACTATTCCAGAGGGAACCACTCTACGTTGGAATTACGAGATGACCGGCCGTCCAGTGCAATCCTATATGATTTTTAGTGACGGGGACACCATAGCTCTGAATCAAAAGAACAACCATCGCAGATCCTTTAAAAACTCAGATAACTATCGATATGGATTTGTCGATCGCCACCGGCAATATATCTCTGATTATCATAGCATTGAGGTGATCAAAGATCAAGTGCCGACCATTGAGGTTACTGGAATCGATGAGTACCTCAGACTAGATTGGGCGCTAGATCATAGCATATCTTTTAGGATGGACATTAATGATGACTATGGACTAGCCGAAAGTCGGATCATCGCAACTGTAGCCAAAGGTCAGGGAGAGTCGGTCAAATTCAGGGAGAAGGAGTTTGATCTTACAGGTTTCAAACCTGGTCATAAGAGCTATAACGGCGGCCATAAGTTCTCAACTAAAGCATTTGACATGGAACCAGGAGACGAACTCTATTTCTATGTTGTCGCTAAGGACAATTGCCCTTATCGAGATCAGATGGTTAAGAGCTCTACTTTCTTTGTGGCGATTGCGGATACTACTTCTTATGAATGGGCAGACAATGCGTCCTTGCAGGTAGATCTCATGCCCGAATTCTTCAGAAGTCAGCGGCAGATCATCATCGATACAGAGCATCTTCTCAGTATTAGAAATGAGATTACCAAAGACTCATTTAACCAGATGAGCAATGAACTCGGATTTGACCAAAAGCAATTGAGGCTGAAATATGGACAATTCATGGGCGAAGAAAATGAAAGCGGAATCGCTATTGAAAACGAAATCGAACTGGAAGAAGAACATGACCACGATCATGA
>CAZDHV010000250.1:0-4406 GCA_964505335.1 uncultured Saprospiraceae bacterium
ATGATATGGCTCCAGTTGCCCCAGCGGCCCCAGCAGCTGTCACAGTACAATGTGCTGTAGATGTACCTGCTGCCGTGGATTTAACCGCTGTAGATAATTGCGACGGATCGATTACAGTTAGTCCTGTAGACGTTACAACCACGAGCGGTTGTGCGAACAACTTTACAATTTTACGTGTTTGGACCTTTACTGATGTGTGTGGCAATTCAAGTAGTGTCAATCAAACGATCACAGTAAATGATAATATAGCGCCTGTGGCTCCAGCGGCCCCAGCAGCTGTCACAGTACAATGTGCAGCGGATGTTCCGGCTGCCGCAAATCTGACAGCAACGGACAACTGTGATGGACTTATTACGGTCAGCCCGGCAGAAGTAATTACCCCAGGTATTTGTCCAAATAGTTTTGTTTTAATGCGGACATGGACTTTTATTGATGTCTGTGGTAATGTGAGCTGTGTTAGTCAGACAATCACGGTAGAAGATATAACAGCGCCGGTAATTGTAGGAATTCCAGAAGACGTTACAGTGGAATGTGAGGCGGATATTCCTTCAAATGATCCTAATGTCAATGCAATCGATAATTGCGACGGAGAAGTGAATCTGGTCTTTCGTCAGATTAATAGAGACCTAGGATTAGATACACAAAGAATTATCAATCGATGGGTGGCAACAGACTGTCTAGGTAATAGAAGGGTAGGATCGCAGATTGTTACTTATATCACTAAACAACCTTCATTAGAATTGATAAAATCGAGTCAATTGAATCCCATAGTTCCAATGGCTGGAGATACGGTATTCTATGACTTCGCCATCACCAATACAGGGAATACCACACTTTTCGACATTGCGTTGAACGATCCTGTCCTTGATTTTATAGACTGCGATATCGACTCCATCCCTCAGGATGAAATAGCTAATTGTAACGGTTTTACAATTCTTACTCAAGACGATATAAATAGTGGGACCGTCTGCAATTCAGCAGAAGTATTCGCCATGACTTCAGATGGTATCTTAACAATAGATACTTCTGACAGTGGAAACCTAGCAGATGATTTAGGAACTGGAGTTGATAAGACATTTACTCCTATTAATCAGGTTGCCAGTGTAGAGTTGATTAAGACTATTAGTACGACTAGCGATATTAATGGAAATGGAGTCCTGGATATAGGTGATGAGATATTATATCAATTCGAAATTATCAATACGGGCAACGTTACCTTATTTGATCTCGAGATAGATGATCCAATCGTTAGCGTTCAAGGATCACTTCCAATACTTCAACCAGGACAGCGTGATGCATCATCATTTAGTGCATCTTATCCAGTTGGGCAGGATGATGCGATTAATGGTTTTGTAATTAATAGTGCAACTGTAAATGCTTCGACACCAGCATCTTTAAATGGTTTTGTAGCTTCGGATGTCAGTGATAGTGGTAACAGTTCTGCTGAAAACAATGATGATATCAGTGACCAAGATGGAGATCCAACTAATGATCCTGTAGTGATCTGCGTTGTGTCGCCATTAATAGCTCCTGACAACTTTGAGATTAGTGCATGTTTTGGAGAAACAGCTATATCTGACGCCTTAAATAATTGGATTGCGCAATTCAATGGTGGAGGATGTAACACCATTGGAGTGTTTGCCGAGACTCCAGTATTGCCAAATATTTGTGGAGGCTTGACAGAGATTATTTTTCAGGTGGTTGATGATCAAGGTCAAGTGATTCCTGGCATGACAGTTTCCCGAACCTTCGAGGTTATACCAGATAATAATGGGCCAGAATTCTCTAATACCCTAGAAGGCATCTTTATTGATTTCGATAGCAATAGTTCGTGCTCAATGTTAGAAGCCTTTGAGGATATTGCCGAACTGGAAGCATCAACGATGGTTGATGTGAGTGATATATGTACAGATGATGACGATTTAGTGATCGATTTTACTGACTCAATAGTCCCTGCTGAATGCAATGGCTTATTGGGTTTTATGGATCAGCGTCAAATTATAAGAACATATACCTTAACAGATCAATGTGGTAATGAATCTACGATCGATCAAAATATTAATCTATCATTTGATGGATGTAACGAACTTACTGATTTTGGAACGATTGCTTTTGGTGATCAAGGTCTAATCCAGGTGCCACTTGGTTGCGAGCTCCCAGAAATAGGAGAAGTTACCCCAGTAAGTGGAAACTGCGGTTATACAGAATACATGTGGTTGATAAGTACTGAAGAGTTAGCTCCGGGAGTTCCAATATTTCCGAACAGATTCAATATTGGTACCCTTTGGTTTATCATAGATGGCGAGAATCAACCAACTTATACTCCTGAGTCTGTATCTGAGAATACCTACTATGTCCGATGTTCAAGAGATATCAGTTGCTGCGAATTTGGTGAAAGTAATATTGTGGTGGTCTTAATAGACGCTGCAGCCGAGTGTCCAGAAATCGAGGTTGATATGGCTGACCCTATAAATAACGCTGATTGCTTGGATGAGCTTTCACTATTATCTCCAACAGATGACCTTTTAAATGGAGAGGTAGAAGAGTATTATTTGAGAATGTCAGCCGATGCCAATATCAGACTAGAGAATAATTCTCAATTAACTATTGACGCAGCGGAAGGCGTCATTTTCAATCCTAATTTCGAGGTCTCTATTGGTTCTACATTGGAAGTGCTCTTAGATGGCTGCGAAAACTAGGATACAAACCATTTTAACTGCTTAGATCTTATTGCAATTATTACCCAGAAGAACACTACATACCACAAGAGATTTTCGTGTGTCCTGAGTGATCCAAATATTTCTGATAGGAATCCCCACAAGCCAGTTGAAGGTATCGTGTTGATATTTGTAGCAAACATATAGGAATACTTAAAGGCAATCATAATATAAATTAGGAATATCCCTCCAAGTACACCTAGGATTTTTCTCCACCACAACATGGGCGTGGCGATGATCAGTGATAAAAAGAGTATAATGGGGCCTATAGTCGTATTGTCCAAGCTTGCGCTCAGCTGTGTGACTGGGCTGACTCTCCTTTTATTAGCTGCGCTTCGATATTGTTTCTTGTCAAAGATTATGAAGGAATGATCGTAATATTCTGGATGGTATGGCACTCCTGGAGTTTCTTTATACTGCTCTAAATCAATTCTGATATTTGGATTGAAGATGTTGAATACAACTTGTTCCGTAGCAATAAAAATGTTGTTGTGGACGCTTCTTACCTGCTTTAGCTGGTGGAGTGCTATGAGGACAAAATAGCATGTACAGAAGATAAGCGCGAATTTGACAATGTTGAGGGGTTTCATGCGGTAACATTAGATTTTCGCAACCAATAAATAAATATCATAACTGTCGCTAATATGAAGAGGGCCTGCCAGAACTCTACATGCATAAAATCAAACATTGATGGGATATATAATCCTGTCAAAAACAAGGTGATAATTCTGAAAAGATTAATTGCGAACAGAGCCGGAACTCCAAACAATAAGCCCTTTAATTTATGCTTCCATGCGGTAGGAAAAACTAATACAGCAGTAATGAATAGAATTGTCGGAACGACAGCATCGCAGCCTTCTTGGACATCAACAGAAAATGCGCCATTAGTCAAGATCGAACCGTTAGAGCTCATGCTATAACCGAATATCGATAGTAAGATGCTTGATAGGGCGGTATATACTTTGATTAGAGGGCCTCTAACAGCTTCAAACCAATTGGCATGTGTCAAGAGATAAAAAACTATTGCAAACAAGAAAAATCCCCCAATAAATTTGAGGACAGGCAGCCTAGCGATTAACTCATCCTTGATGTTAATCTTTTCCTTTTCTTTCTTTTTTGTTCTCTTCTTTTTCTTCGCCATAGACCCTTTTATCTGGTTGAAGTCGTGTAAATTTACGCACAAATTTATACGAAGATGGATAAGCAAGATGAAGAATATCAAAGTTTTGAGCTCTTTGGTTTGGAATTCCCGATTTATAGATCCCTTTTTATTAAGTCAACTCTGATGGCTTGGATAGTTATGTTAACCATTCTAGCTATCGCTCTTGCCCTCTTCCAATATGAGCTGACCAATGCGGATATTCCATGTGGCACTCTAGCTGGAGTACTACTCGGCTATCTCGCTACGCTGATCATAAATTGGTAGCGATATACTAGCCTACAGGTTTCTATTTTTTCTAAAGATTGTCTTTTTGTGGTTCACCTCTATGAGCAATTTATGTTCATTGTTGGCGCATAATGTCATTATGAAAAACATGTTGACAATTTGTATATAACTTTTAACAAAACGTAATAATTAAATGTAATAAATACATTATGAAGATTCATCTCATGCGTCTATTTTTGACCTTAACTTGTTAAAACATAATCATGAAGAAAATAGTCATCATACTATTTGTTGTATGTGGC
>CAZDHV010000251.1:0-4397 GCA_964505335.1 uncultured Saprospiraceae bacterium
ATAATAGGCCTTATACATTTCGGCCGAGTCTGCCCATAATTTTGCCTTTTCTAAATCTCTTGGAGTATACACCTTAGCCAATTGCAAGTACGCCCACCCTTTTAATGAATCACTATCTGTGTTAAGTATTGTGTCTCTGTAAGCCTGAGGGCTTAATGTTTTTTGACCGATGAGAGATGAAAAGAGGAGCAGGCATGGGACTATTTGGAGGATACAAAGAATATTCATTTCTTAATTTAAGCTTCTCTAAATATAATCGTATATCATTTTGACCTATTTACCCATATGGGTAAATAAAACCCCATTCTAACACCCAAATACAATTTATTCAATCTCAACTACACTTAATCTGATCTTAGCTTTTGATTATTTACATTAGCTTTTCTAAATAACAAACGCTTCCGACATGTTTCAATCTGGAGAATCAATACAAGAGGTTGCTGAGCAAATCAGCTCTACGTCTGCCACAGACAACTTGACGCTCATTCAAAATTACAGTGAGAAGGCTATTGAAGGTGTGATAGACTTTGCACCCAAAATCCTGCTGGCCATAGCCATTATGGTCATAGGTCTATGGATTGTAAAGAAGATCGTCGCCGTCTTCGAAAACATATTGGGTCGTTCAAATTTAGGACCAGAACTCACGGGCTTCTTTATGTCGATGGCATCATTAGCATTGAAGTTTGTGGTTATCCTGATTGCTGCTGGCACCTTAGGATTTCAAGTTTCGGCACTGATGGGTGTATTGGCGGGAGTTGTGTTTGCGATAGGCCTAGCGCTACAAGGATTCTTGGGCAACTTCGCATCAGGCATTACAATTGTGTTCTTTAAGCCCTATAAGGTAGGAGACTGGGTGCAGATCTCTGATATGTTTGGCAAGGTAGAAAGCATACAGATCTTCAATACTATTCTGGCTACTCCAAGTGATAAGACACTGATTATTCCTAATGGTCAGGTTACAGATAATATTATCACCAACTTCTCCACTAAAGGACGCATGCGTCTCGAGCTCAACGTAACTATGCCCTATGCTGAGAGTTTTCCCAAGGTTAAAGAAGTCATAAACAAATCGTTAGAGAACTTTCCACTTATCATGGATGATCCAGCACCCCTGATAGGGATTGAGAGCTTTGACTCACATAACATCATTGTATCAGTACGACCTTATATCCATCCAGATAACTATTGGGATGCCACATTTGAGGCGCTTGGTAGAATCAAAAAAGGATTTAAGGATGCCGGAATCGAAGTGGCTTATTCTGAAGGGATAGAGCTTGGAAAGATTGGAGACTAAGCTAAAAAGGATAGGGCGACCATAGGGAGATCGCTTAGCATAAAAAAGTTAAAAAAAGGCTTGACACGTTTGTCAAGCCTTTTAATTTTTTCGGTTCCCCAACCGACACTAATTGTCACTCTAATTATATTATTCGTAACAAATTAGATAGTAACTACATCCTTGACAGAGCAGCAACTACAGTTATTAGACACAATGATTCAGATGTTCCCACTATCCGAATTATCATATATAATTTTTTCTCTAAAAAATACTGTTTTGAAAATCATCTAATGAGTAAAGTCAACTCTAAAACTATGGCCTCAATAATTTATCGACGCCCTCTTTTCCTATTGATAGGAGCTTGTTCTGATTATCGATTGGAATCTGATGAGTATTTCCATGCCGTTGGACAGCCCTAGTAACTGACTCCTCTCTCAAGAGATGAATCATAGGATATGGCGATCGATTGGTATAGTTCCGTACGTCTTCACTCGACAGATCTTGAAACTGATACTCAGGATGAAAAGAAGCCACTTGGACAATACCTTCAAGATCTTGATCATGGATCAATTTTTCAATTTGATCTATGAGGTTGAGATAAGGTATGAAGCCAATTTCCTGTGGTAATATGATCAGCGAAGTCTCCATGTCATCCAACTCTGCATCAATCAACAGCTTGATCTCTTGATTGATTTGCTCGATTACGGCTCGATCAGCCTCCAAGACCGTATATCTGATGAGGTCTTCATTAAAAGGTCGATGAGCAAAGGGACAAAGATTTAATCCTAATACCATCTTACTGATCCAATCTCTCGTCTCATTAATGCACATTTCTTTGTCGGGCTGGTTCATTTACTTCTAATGTAGAATAACAACTTTATTCTATAGTAGTTAATGTAGAGTAATCAGCACAATCTCTATAGATGCTGCTGAATTATTGTGATCTGCGACCTTATATTGTGATACCCATTCATAATTAACTTAATGGATAAGAAGGCGATTCATCGTCCGACATATATAGAGATAGACTTAGAGGCCATCTCTGAAAATTACAAGGCTATCAAGTCTGTCTTAGATGATCAAAAGGTCTTATGGGTGCTTAAAGCCAACGCCTATGGTCATGGCCTTATTAGGATCGCCCAGCACCTGGAGAGTCTCGGTGCGGATTATTTTGGGGTTGCATATTTGGAGGAAGGCATATCACTCCGTGAAAATGACATAAAATCACCTATCCTCGTCCTTGGCGGTATCAGTGGCTATCAACTACCACAATTTATATCGTACGATCTCACTATCACAGCAAGCTCTGTTGATAAACTCCATCAAATAGATGAATGTGCCGCGTCCATGTCGCAAACAGCTAAGGTTCATTTGAATATCGATACAGGCATGGAGCGCATCGGAGTCCATCACTACAATGCAGGTAAACTCATTGTCGCAGCAAAGGAAGTTAAACACTGTATGATAGAAGGGATCTATACTCATATGGCTAATGCTGACCTGGAGAATGATCAGTATACCAGCGTACAAAAGGAGAGATTTGATACTGTCTTAGAGACCGTAGAGGACCTCAGTCTAGATATTCCCATTATTCATGCAGCTAATTCTGCAACAGCACTTAAGGAACCGAGCTTGCGCTTTGACATGGTCAGATGTGGATTACTGCTTTATGGATTGTATCCGAATCCACTGCTCAGAAATCATATTTCCTTGCGCCCTGCATTAAGTTGGAAATCAAGAGTAGTATTTTTTAAGGTTATCCCTGAGAAGACACCAATAAGTTATGGTGGCAATTGGACGAGTGATCAAATGACCCGCATCGTAACACTACCTGTCGGATATGGCGATGGATATATGAGGGCGCTAAGCAATAAAGCTCAGGTGATCATTCGTGGCGAGGTACATCCTGTTGTGGGCAATATCAGCATGGATCAAATGATGGTGGACATTGCTTGGGGCACAGCCTACAATGATGATGAAGTCATACTGATTGGTCGGCAAGGTGATCATGAGATATCTGTCGATGATCTTGCCGCATGGGCAAATACCATTTCTTACGAAATATTGACTAACATCAACAACCGAGTCCCAAGGGTATATCGCTGCGGACATGAACAATCCACTTAATATGGGTTTCATAACTTAATGATCCTGTGTTACATTGCGGTATTAAATTTGATAGATAAGCACTATACAGGATCATATTAAGTCACAATGAGAGCGCTAGTAATATCAGGAGGAGGAAGCAAAGGCGCATTTGGCGGTGGTGTAGCTGACTATCTCATTAATGATCTCAACAGAGAGTATGACATCCTTGTAGGCACCTCAACTGGCAGCCTGCTTATTCCACAACTGGCCATTGGCAAGGTCGAAAATTTGAAGAGAGCATATACCTCTGTCAGCCAGAAAGACATATACAGCGTCTGCCCATTTATCATCAAAAAAAATGATACTAAAGTAATCTCGACCAAGATCAACCACTTCAACATTCTCAGGATGTTTCTGATGGGTAAGAAAACATTTGGTGAGCATCGGAATCTATTGAAGACCATAAGGCGAACATTTTCGCAAGAGGAATTTGATATGATCAAAAAAAGTAACAAAAAGGTCATCGTTACTGTTGCCAATCTCTCATTGAACATCGTTGAATATAAGTACATAGCGGACTGTAACTATGAAGAGTTTACCGAGTGGATGTGGATATCCACTAGCTTTATTCCATTCATGAGTATCGTGCAGAAGGATGGATATGATTATGCGGATGGAGGATTTGGCAGCCGCATCCCAATAGAAGAGGCGATCAATGCTGGAGCGTCAGAAGTAGATGTGATCGTGCTGAGTCCTAAATATTCTATACCTGAGAAAGAAACCATCAATAATGCCTTTGACGTGTTACTTAAGGCTATGGAATTCATGCATAACCGCATCGGTAGACATGATATATACATAGGCCATCTCCAGAGTGTATATGAAAACAATGTCCATGTCAACTTTATATTTACTCCGAGGGTATTAACGGAACACTCATTTATTTTCTTCCCGAAAGAAATGGCGGCCTGGTGGGAAGAAGGCTATGAATATGCCAAAGAATTGCACAAAACAGGCAATTTGAAATAATAGT
>CAZDHV010000252.1:0-2578 GCA_964505335.1 uncultured Saprospiraceae bacterium
CTCAGCTGCATCTATCTCCATAAGCTGTTGCATCACGGCGTCAAGGTTTTCAGCGGGTACTTTCTTGAGCTTTATCTTTTTCTCGTTGTCGAGGATATAGATAGCTGGTGTTGAGTTGACATAGTACTTAGAGAATATGCGGCTACGGTGAAATTCATCACCAGTATTGAGTAATTCCAACATGCCTTTTTCCTCGACGCCTTCCCAGCATTTGCCATAGTCCTTGCCAGTCTTAGTGCAGATGGTCAGCACATCCACGGACTGGTCTTTATACTTCTCTGCGAAATCAATGATATGGGGCATCGCCTTAGTACAATGGCTGCAATCTGGCTTCCAAAATACAAGGATGGTAAAGTCTTTATTGAAACTATCTAGCGTATACTCCGTCCCATCTTTGCTCTTCACAATAAAGTCGGGAGCAGGCCTGCCGATTAGTGTAGGCTTCAACTTCTTGGCATTGCCAACGATTTCTTTTAGATTCTCTTCTTCTACCCAATGTGCTTTGCCTTTATCATAGTACTCCAATGCAAGATGGACATATACGGCGTCCATCCCGATGTACTTGGAGTTGCCATAGTCATTCAAGAAGTTGCTCAGATAGTACTGAAAGGCATCTTCATTATCCTCTAATAGCCCTAAAATCACATCGAGTGATTGAATGATAGAATCGGGCGCATTTGGCGTAAGATTATCAAGGTAATAACTGATCCGTTGATCTAACACTGGCGTTCGCACTAGCGCCGGGTGCGACATATCTAGCTGGTCAAAGTAGCGATCTTTATAGTATCTATATTTCTTGAGTTCAAGTTCCTCAGGCGTGCCCGTAAATTCTGGAAATTCGAATGGGACATTAGACTTGAGTAGTAAGGATGTTACCGAATTAGGATGATCGGTCAATATTGCCTGCTGACGGTCTTCTACAAGCTTATTGACATTCATCTTATCCTTCTGCAGTTGATCAGCAATGCTAATCATCGTGGAATCAGTAGTGCTGAGAGCTTGGTCAAGCTTTGCAATTTCTCCTCGGCTGACGGTCAAAAAGTGCATATACTCATAAAACATGAGGTTCTCATCACTGCCTTCGAATAAGATTGGGCGCTCACGCTCATTATTAATGTTGACATAGAACTCCTGGTCATCACCATCAACTAACAATTGGTAGTAGTAATCACCCGATGGCGATACAGCCAAGTACATGCCGTGTGGTAATAAGGTGTCACTCGAGTAGTTAAATTTGTTACTAGCACCCTCACTAAAAAGTGTATCAGTGATCAATATCTTATCGGCGAAGTAATACGCCAACAGTAAGGTGTCAGAATTATATCCTTCAACCTCAAAATCGATATCTACTTGAGAAGAAAGATTGAAGCTGGTTACAATGACACAAAAGAGGGTAAAAATCAATGATTTCATAGCGCTAATCGTAGTACTTTCTAATAACAAGAATGCCGGAACAAAATTATCCGATCTTATCAGTATTTAATGTGATATTAACAGTTAATCGTGCAGCTAAGTTGCTCTTGATCCTGCCAAAAGATACAAGACAGCCATTCGAACAGCCACTCCGTTCTCTACCTGCTCCAAAATAATTGCTTGCTCTGAGTCCGCCACATCACTGTTGAGTTCCACTCCTCTATTGATAGGTCCTGGATGCATAATCGTGATCTGCTTGTCGAGTCGCGCTAATCGCTCCTTGCTGATACCATAGTACAGGTTGTACTCTCTCAAGCTCGGTATATATTGGATATCCTGGCGCTCCAGTTGTATTCGCAGGACATTAGCCACGTCACACCAAGCTAGGGCCTCATCAAGGTCATAAATGACTTCAACGCCAAGTGATTCTATGTGTTTCGGAATGAGCGTCGGCGGACCACAGACCTTGACATTGGCACCCAGCTTCTGAAGACAGAATATGTTACTCAATGCAACTCTGGAGTGCTTAATATCTCCAATGATCAACACATTAACTCCAGCAACTTTGCCCAGCGCCTTCTGGATGGAATAGGCATCAAGCAAGGCTTGTGTAGGATGCTCATGTGTACCATCCCCGGCATTGACGACGCTGGCGTCGATCTTATCGGCCAGAAACATAGGTGCTCCCGGCACTGGGTGGCGCATGACGACCATATCGACTTTCATCGCCAGAACATTATTAACAGTATCGAGTAAGGTCTCTCCCTTCTTGACTGAAGAAGATGAGGCCGAGAAGTTAATTACATCTGCTGACAAGCGCTTTTCCGCCAGTTCGAAGGATAGCTTGGTACGGGTAGAATTTTCAAAAAATAGATTGGCGATGGTTACATCTCTTAGCGTCGGCACTTTCTTAATCGGTCTGTTAAGCACATCCTTAAATCCATCGGCTGTCTGAAAAATCAGATTGATATCCTCAGCAGTGATATACTTTATGCCTAACAAATGCTTAGTACTCAGACCGTCTTTAGCCATACTATGTGTCAATCTTTTTACTGAATAAAGTCACTTGGTCAACACCATTCTGATGCTCCCATTCTACTTTGACATAGGCCTCATCAAGAGCGTCCACTGTCAATCCTTTATAATTTGCTTCGATAGGCAGATG
>CAZDHV010000252.1:2678-4384 GCA_964505335.1 uncultured Saprospiraceae bacterium
TCAAAGTCATCATAGTTTTCTATCAACTGATGACACAGACGCTTAATAGTGAATTGAAATCTGGCTTGTGGTAATATGACTTTATCGGGAGTCATCTACGCTACTTTTTGTCTTGCAATTTTTTCCAAGTGTCTCGCAAAGTTACTGTTCTATTGAATACGATGTGCTCCTCCGTACTATCAGGATCTTTTACAAAGTATCCTTTTCTCATAAACTGTACTCCGACACCTACTTCACAAGTCGTAATGGCTTGCTCCGCCTTAGCCGCAGGAATCACGTCCAAAGAGTCGTCATTGTAAAAATCTAAAAAGTCCTTATCCTCATGTCCATCAGGACTCGGGTCGGTGAACAGGCGATCATACTGGCGCACTTCTACATCTATTGCATGGTCTTGAGATACCCAGTGCAGCGTGCCTTTGGCCTTGACACCACTGGTATCGCTACCACTCTTGCTATTCTCATAATACTTGCAGATCACTTCCTCTACCTCTCCATCCGCTCCGAGCTTATAATCCGTACACTCGATGATATAGGCTCCCTTCAGTCTCACCGCTCGACCTGGACCCAATCTGAAGAACTTCTTAGGTGGATCTACCATAAAGTCAGCTCGCTCGATATAAATCGATTTGCTAAATGCTACAGATCGCTCCGTTGGTGGCTCTTCTTCTGGGTTATTGACAATAGATAGTTGTTCACCCCCACCTTCATAATTCGTAATCGTTACCTTGATCGGATCGAGGACAACCATCAATCGATCAGCAGTCTTGTTAAGCTCTTCACGTACGCACGCATCTAATAGGGCGATATCAATCAGGTTATCTCGCTTAGCGATGCCGACCTTATCGCAAAATGTGCGCAGCGCTGCTGGCGGATAGCCTCGACGGCGCATCCCGGAGATGGTTGACATCCGCGGGTCATCCCAGTTAGCCACCTTGCCCTCTTCGATCAATCGTCTCAGCTTACGCTTACTGGTGATCATGTATGCCACATTCATCCGAGCAAACTCAATCTGTCGTGATGGAAATATTTCCAGATTCTCGATGCACCAGTTATAGAGTGGTCTGTGATGTCTGAATTCCAGCGAGCATAATGAGTGTGTAATCTCCTCGATGCTATCCGACTGCCCATGGGCAAAGTCATACATCGGATAGATGATCCAGTCATCACCAGTGCGGTGATGGGTATCCCGCTTGATACGATAGATCACTGGATCTCTCATATGCATGTTAGGGCTGCTCATGTCGATTTTCGCTCGGAGCACCATGGCACCATCCTCATACTTGCCCTCCTTCATACCCGTGAAGAGTTCTTTATTCTCAGCTATGCTACGCTCACGATGAGGACTGTTAACACCAGGTTTAGTTGGAGTACCCTTCTGCTCGGCAATCTCCTCTGCCGTAGATTCATCGATATAGGCCCGACCATCATCGATAAGCTTATGGGCAAAGTCATATAACTGCTGGAAGTAGTCTGAAGCGTAATACTCTCGATCTTCCCAGTCGAAGCCCAACCACTTGATGTCTCGCTTGATCGCATTGACATACTCCGTCTCTTCGGTAGCAGGATTGGTATCATCAAATCTGAGATTTGTCTTTCCCCCATATTTCTGTGCAATACCGAAGTTGAGACAGATCGCCTTAGCATGACCGATATGTAGATAGCCATTAGGCTCGGGCGGAAACCTCGTATGGATAGGTTTGTTGACC
>CAZDHV010000253.1:0-2891 GCA_964505335.1 uncultured Saprospiraceae bacterium
CAACACATCATTATGTATGGATCTTCAATCAATCCTGGGATTATACTTTCGACGGCGTTAATCATATGGTTTGTGCTAGACTACTGCATATTTGAGCATGTCCACTTATATACCTATGACATCTTTGCCGAGCGTGTAGGATTTAAGTTGGGTTGGGGCTGCTTGTTTTTTTATCCATATTTCTACACCATAGCAGTTTGGTCCACAGTAGATCGTCCGAATCCTGATATGAGTGTGATACAACTAATAATATCGGCCATAGTGTTTTTCGCAGGATGGATAATGGCACGTGGAGCCAATATGCAGAAGTACTACTTTAAGCTACAACCAGATAAACCTTTCTTAGGGATTCAGCCTAAGGTAATTAGTGATGGTAAGAAAAAGATCTTAGCTTCAGGATTTTGGGGAGTCAGCAGACATATCAACTACCTCGGCGAGATATGTATGGGACTTGGCATCGCTTCGGCTGTCGGACATTACGACCTCTTATGGCCATGGCTCTATCCTCTTTATTACATTCTTCTGCTTGTGCCTCGACAACTCGATGATGACAAAAGATGTCTTAAGAAGTATGGCAAACTGTGGGAAGAGTACCAGAGAGAAGTGCCTCATAAGATTATACCAGGCATCTATTAACAGAGAGCTGAACACCAAAAATCCAAAATTGAATATCCATTTTATGTGATCTTGAATTATGAATATGAGTCCAGTCTATAGCTTCCTTTATCACCTCTTATTGATGCTAATGTTAACGATGTCTTGCCAAGCCCAAGACCCTACCGACAAGAAGATTCGAATCAGTCAAAACCCCATTGAAATAGCTACCCCCAATACCCAAGAAAAGGAAAGCAGCCCTACCATGCATGCCGATGCGCCAAGTGTTATTACACGTAACATCCTACAAGATAAAAATGGTGTGATTTGGTTTGCCACCTTCGAGGGAATCATCAGCTATGATGGCGCATCCTTCAGCAATCTGACTAAAGGCCAACCGATCAGATTCTTTTCAGTATTGGAAGATCGCCATGGACATTTATGGTTTGGGTCAATTGGGTACGGGGTCTTTAGATATGATGGAAGCACTCTTAAAAGTTATACCACTCTAGATGGACTTGTAGATGATCGAGTTACAGATATTTACGAGGATGAGATGGGTAAATTATGGTTTGGGACTACTGGAGGCATCAGTGTCTATGACGGCAGTTCATTTACCAATTTCACTATGGACGATGGTTTACTTGATAACGATGTGAACAGCATTATCCAAGACAAGTCAGGCCTCTACTGGATCGGCACTAGAGGAAAGGCATTTACCTATGATGGCTATATATTCGCAGAAATCACCAATGATGAAGGCGATTCCTTCTACAATGTCAGAGATATAGCCATGGACTCACGAGGTCATACCTGGATGGGTGGCAACGATGGCCTATGGCGATATGATGGTGAGCACTACAGTCGTATCACAACAGACTTCACGGGTTATATCTATGAAGATATAGTAGGTAACATCTGGACGAGCTCTGTCAATTCCACCCTACAGGGATGGACACTCAATCAATATGACAGTATCTCCATCAACAACCTAAGGCCCAAGTCGACACAGGTTCTAACAGATGAAGGCATGTTCTTCGGAATCATAGAGGATACAGATCACAACATATGGGTTGGGAAGTTAGACGGAGTCTATCGGATACGTGATCAAAGTTTTGATGACTTTAAAAGCTAATCTGCTAAAAGATCAAGTCTTGAATAATAGTGGAACTTACGTAAATAAACTGTTCCTATAAGCATATTATTCCTATGAAACGTTAAGATCTATATGAACCAGTTATTTGTTATAATTTTGTTTGGATTTTTAATGTCTTGTTCCAATGAATCAAACGACTTACCAGAAGATGAGCCACCTAGGACAGATTTAATCGGGCGATGGCAACTTGTGGAGTTTTGTTATAGCCCAGGAGATGCGTCATGTCCTATACAAGAAGCAAATGGTGAAACAATCTTTGAATTTAATATTGACAGCAGCTTCGTTTTCACTAGTAATGATCCCCAACTTTTAGCGTTACCTGCAGTTTCAAGTGGTAGATTTACAGTTGCCAACAATATCATGAATTTCATCAATGAAGACACTGGGCAAGTCCTTGAGGAAGGACGATTTATTAGTTCTGTTAATAGCGAAAGTTTAGAACTAAATCCTTTTTGCATTGAAAGTTGTCGAGAGTTTTATGAACGGATAGAATAGAGTTATCATTCTGTGACTACTTTCTATCCAGACTAACATCCCTACTTTTACTCCGTTAGACAAAAATCATCCTTCTGCACACTGAATATCAATCTGTCCATGAATCACTGTCAGATCTACCGAGAATGCAGCCGTATATGGATTAGTTATATCATACAAACTAATAGTCTCAACTTATTTATAAAAACCATCTGAGTCAATCAACAGTTACACCTGTCGGAATAAGTTATCAGCCAATAAGACAGATAGCCCTCTCACATTAGGAAATTACTGACTTCAAAACTCGAGAGACGAAGCATAACCCAATACCATTCATCCTAAAGACTGATATATTCCAAGACATTTCGCCACGAAATCCCTAATCCTTCAAAACATTACGAACCTAATACTATTTAAAGTTATGTTTTGTATAACTAACAATTTGCCTCATGATCACACACCGTTATATACTTCTTTGCGTGATTTCCCTTTTTTCCTATTCTATAGGTCATAGCCAAATTACTTTGCAGGCACAACCATCAGATCATAATCACGAACAGTCAGATAGTACCTACAGCTGTGGTATTTGCGATGGTCATTTGTTTGACAGTGATGAAGTTACAGATTTGGGAAATGGTGAATTACACTATCATGGGATCGGCACTGC
>CAZDHV010000253.1:2991-4384 GCA_964505335.1 uncultured Saprospiraceae bacterium
TTTTATAAAGTATCGGGGCCTGAATCTACGCTGTCTTGTAAGGCTTGCAACGGGAGTATAGGTGGTGCACTCCCAAGTATAAAAGGTGGATTTGGACTGCGCATAAATCTATCTAAGGTCAATAAGAAACCAAGGGCTTTTTAATCGGGTTTAAACTTAATTCAGTCAGGAAACTCAAACTAGCGATTAACTCAATTGTAAATTTAAGCTACCTCTGTTTGTTGTTTATGTCAAGCGCGATAATAGAATCATGAAGCTAGTCAGACTCATTCAAAATTGACGCCAGGTCTGTCCAGAAAACTACATTATCACTTGAGGCGTTTATTTTATCATTCATGATAAAAACATTTCGTCCATTTACTTCGGCTAATACCTGATTTTTGGCCGTTAACAACTAATGCTTTATCATTAAAATAATTTTTTAGAGCGATACACTTCGGCACCATTAACAAACAACATCCTTAGCATGGATAAATACCGCTGCAACATATGTAACAAAGAGCATACTGCATACTATAGCATAGACATCCCGCCTCCTGAATTATTAACTAAGCTCATAGAAACCAACGATGATAAGAGATTATACCGAATGGATGAAAACATCTACATTCTTAACAATGTAGATCTATATATAAAAGGATATGTAGAGATAGAAACTCTATTTTCTGAAAGTAACATAGCTCACTTCACATGGATGAAGATACCTGTGGTTGATTTTGCTAAGAGCGTGGAGGTTATAAAAGAGGGGCATTTCGCACACATGAATGGTGTCATTGCAACAAAAAACCCCTTCTTTAATGACTTTCAAGGATTAGAAGCAGAGCTCACCATTAGTGCAGAAAACATTATTGGGTCTATCGCTGTAAAGTCAAATAGCCAAGTTAAAATGGATCAAGCTAAACCGATAGGCTCTGCACGGTTCATTGAAATGTTGCAGCGCATCCATCATCCTGATAAGAAGAACATTGATAAGGGCGATGCCCTTCCGTTCAGAACAAGGTTCACACAGGCATTAATCGACGCCAAAACAGAATATACCAATGCGTCTAAGTACTTTTTTATTGACATCAGCGATAGTAGTGAAGTCATCTTTCAATTGGTATCAAGTGAGTTAATGAAAGATCCTACTGATGGCGGAATAGGATTACATATCAGTAATGATGCGTTAAACACTAATTACGTCGATATTCAATCGAAAATGTTATCCATCTCCACCACTCTATCAATTAAAATGATCGTATGGGATGGTGTAGAAACTTATACTAAGTTTTATCAGTATGATGACAACTCTATTTTGGAAGATGTCATATATATCGCGCAACAAGTCTATGATGCGAATATCGAAGAATTAGATATTGACATAACGGAAGTTAACTCCTAACATCAAGAGTGC